>JAVERJ010000073.1:0-8664 GCA_034007185.1 Candidatus Carbonibacillus sp.
ACCGACAGCAATAGGAAAAGCCTTGATGAATCGATCGTTTTCATAAATTTTAAGGATGTGTTCAGAACGATCGGCAATAAGCCGAAAAGTACTGGGGAAGCCCAACTCACTCAATGCCAGCGGTGCGCTCTCTTTTTTTAAAGCGGCGGAGAGCGTTTTATCCAGTGTAATGAACAGCGTATCACCGACTTTTAAGGTATAGCCTTTGGGAAATCGTTGTTGTTCCATAATCACTTGAGCATAGGCTTTTGTTCCAAATAAATGTTCACTAATACTTGCAAACGTGTCTTTAGGTTTTGCAATATAGACCACTAGAAAAGGTGCAGGGATGAGAAGCTCACTGCCAACCGATAGCACCGATCCATCTTCGATATCGTTTGCTTCGATAAGTCGTTGCACCCATTTGCCGTCGCCATAATAGTGTTTCGAGATGCCGTAGAGCGTTTCTCCGACTTGAACTTTGTGCCAAAGAAAAGCAGGGTTTACAATCTTAAGGGTCATGCCGCTTTTTAAAACAGATGTTTCAGAAAGATGGTTCTTTGCGGCGAGGTAAGGGTACAAGCGTCCAACACCATAATACTTTTGAGCCAGATTAAAGAGTGTTTCGCCAGGCTTGACGATATGCGTTGTTACCCAATGAGTTTCATCAAACCAAGTTGGTAACGATAAAAGGGTTGGCTTTTGTGTGGCTTGGAAGACAGTCGCTACAGAGGTTGGCTCAACGTTTTTTAAAGTGTCAGGCTTGGAGGTTGTTTGCGGGTATGTCGGCGCCGATGATGTTTTTTGAATGTCTGTGGACTGAATCATGGATAAATTTTTAGGCGTGTCGTCTTTGAGCGATCCTGTATGGACCGTGTGCACGAGCGTAAGTGTATTGTCTTGATCGGAAGCGTGATCGTCTTGCGTTGAGACGTTCAACTGTTCTTTGTTTGGGGGCGCTGATTCCAGAGAGGGTTTTGCGACTGAAGTCGAAGCTGTAGAAGCAAGGGGACCGTCTTGCGCAGCAGCCATGTCTCTTAGAGACGCATGCTTTTTTTCCGTCAAGATGAATGAAATGAAGATGATGACCATGAGCACGAGCACGCCGATCAGCCCGAAAAACACAGGTTTGTTTGAGGATAATACCGCCTGATGCGCGGTGGGCTCAGTTTTTTTGTTCATTGCAACCTCCTTTATCATCGTTTGTCTATGGTGGTGTACACCATCAGAATCTGGAGCGTGTATGGGTAGCATGACACACCGCACTTAGTATATACAAAAAGGCGACAAAAATCTATAATTTATAACAAAAATGATAACAAAATCCTATTCTAAGGATGCATGCCTATCACTTAAGTCTGATAAGGATGGGCGGAAAGTTTGACTGATTTACACCAAAAGCAGCCTATGAGAACCGCTCTGATATTCCATCAGGGAAGCGATATGTCAAGTCACGTATGAGATAAGTTGAGATAAGTATGGAGCAGGTGATGAGGGTATGCCTACACCTTAAATACGGGGGTATTGTATATGAAGAAGGTATGGTATAATACAGGTACCAAGCGATAGAGGGAACATCATGCGCCAATTGAAAGATACGAAAAGGATGATGAAGGATGAAAGGTCATGTACACACATCACATCATGCATCGACTGAAGGGGAGATGACTGAACAGACAGGACTGACGTGCCATGTATCTGGTGAACGCATGGGGAAGATGTCCCTTGTTTTACGACATGATTTAGAAAAACGTATGAACCGTATTGAAGGTCAGGTACGAGGAATTAAAGGTATGATTGATCAAGGCGCGTACTGCGACGATATTTTGCACCAGATAACTGCGGCTCAATCTGCTTTATCTGCAGTTGCTCGCCTTGTTTTGGAAAGTCATATTCAAACATGCGTTTTGCCTCGACTTAAAGAAGACGATCCCGATATTTTACCAGAGTTTTTAAAGACGATCCGTGCGATGATGAAATCGGTTTAATCGGACAACAGTTCTTATGCTAGCCAATATCGAGAAAAAGGGAACGCATGCTCAATATGGATTGACATACCCTACACATGTATTGTATGATTAAACAGAGCAGTTATTTGTCGCGCGTAGGAATCGCGTCATGCTTTTACACAAAAGGAGGGTGAGCCATGGAGAAAGTTTTACGTATTGAAGGGATGACCTGTGATCATTGCGTTCATGCTGTTCACCAAGCCCTTATGCAATTGCCAGGTATGAACGATGTTCACGTCGTACTAGAGGAAGGATTGGCTGAAGTTGATTTTGATCCTCAGCACGTCACTTTCGAAGCCATGCAAAAAGCGATCGAAGATGCGGGTTATACATTGGTTGGTACGAAAGCGTAATGAAATGTATGTTCAAGATAGAAATAGGCTGATGGTCTCGGTATGCATGATGGTGCGTCGGTTAAAGACGCTTTTTTTTCATAGACAATATACCCCCTATAGGTAATCGAAAAAAGCATTCCATCCTACAAGGACCGCTTTGTTTTAAATGTATGTCCTGTTGATACATGACGTGGTGGGATGGTGTGTGCTTTTCATGAAGGTAACGATAACATGCGAGAAGGGGTAAAAAGGATGCTGCAAAAGCGATCTGTTTTTCTTCTGTTTATGGTTCTGCTACTGTTGATCGTTCTTACAGGTTGGGGTGTCATGTTTCAAAGAGCGGCAAACACCAAGTCCGACATGAGCCATGCACCGAGTGTGCGACAAGGCATGGGACGAGAACGTGGCATGATGGACATGGGGGGAATGATGAGTGGCATGATGGACATGGGGGGGATGATGAGCGGTCCTCATGGTGCCACCATACGTCTAAGAGATTCAAAAGGAACTCATCCCTTGGCGATACCATCGGTTCTTCAGCCGACCTATGAACATGGAGAAGCGGTCTATACACTACGGGCTGAAGTAGGCGAAACTGAGCTCATCGACGGTATTAAAACTGAAACGTATGGTTATAATGGTTCTTTTTTGGGACCGGTCCTTCGCTTTAAAAAAGGAGAACATGTTCGTGTTCAATTTACGAATAACCTACGTGAACCGACAACCGTTCACTGGCATGGCTTAATCGTTCCACCGGTCGTGGATGGTGGTCCTGAAAATCGGATCATGCCAGGAGAGGCGACATCATTGACCTTTGATGTGCTTCAGGATCCGGCAACCTTATGGTTTCACCCACATCCGCATGGTCAGACATCAGAACAAGTCTACAAAGGTTTAGCAGGACTAGTGTACATTGACGATGATGAAGCGAAGCTTTTAAACCTTCCTGAGACATACGGTCAAAATGACATTCCCCTTATTTTTCAAGATCGTCTCTTCACATCCAACGGCCAGCTCGATTATTGGAAAGTGGCCAATGCAGATGGGACCCTCGGTGATACTCTGCTTATCAACGGAACGGTTGACCCCATATTGAAAGTTCAGCCTGAGCCCGTGCGCTTCCGTTTACTGAATGGGTCGAATGCCCGTACGTTGACCATACGTTTAAATACAGGCGATGCATTTATGCAGGTGGCGACTGACGGGGGCTTGTTGGATCAACCTCAGATGATTCAACAAATCACATTGTCTCCTGCAGAAAGAGCAGAGATTGTTGTAGATTTTGGTGCGTTGAAAGATAGACAATCATTGGCTTTGGTGGACGATGAAGGCGTCGTATTATTGCCACTATCGGTTCAAAAGGCGCAACACAGCGTCCAAGCAAAACCGATCGTGTCCAATCCTTCCTATACTTCTTTTTTGTCTAGCACAGAAAACGCCGATGTTTTGCTAAAGGAATCTTCAGTGCAACACCAGGTTGTCTTTTTTGGTATGATGCAGATGGTTCAGATCAATGGCAAAAAATATGATCCAAGGCGTGTAGATTTTAAAGCACGTCAAGGTAAAACAGAAATATGGGAATTCTATAACAAACCGGATATGATGGGCGGTATGGTTCACCCTGTGCATTTACATGGGGCACAATTTCAAATAATATCGAGAAACGGTGAACGCCCTCCGGTGACTGAACAAGGCTTTAAAGATACGTTTGCCATCGCACCCGGTGAACGGGTTCGCGTTCTTGTTACGTTTCAGTACACGGGAACGTATATGTTGCACTGTCATCTTTTAGAGCATGAAGATCAAGGCATGATGGCTACAGTTTTGGTTCAATAGGTATAGCGATTGCTTTGATGCTAAAGGACCACATACAGGAGGTGACGCAACATGGTACATGACACCATCTCATCTCAAACTTCACCCTCACATGATACGGAACACGATCGTTCAGTTATCGAGATGACCGTTGGGATTACGGGCATGACGTGCAGTGCATGTGCTGCGCGCATTGAAAAAGGACTTAAAAAAACAGAAGGTGTCATTGATCCAACGGTTAATTTAGCTTTAGAAAAAGCAACATTTAAGTTGGCAGCGGATGAGGCAACCCCTGAGAAAATTGAAGCATTGATTCATGCTTTGGGATACGGGACGGTCAAAGAAAGTGTGAAGCTGGCGCTTACGGGGCCGACTTTAAACGACGAGACGCTAAAAAACAAACTTGAGCATGCGTTTCGAGCCGTGCCGGGTGTGGTCGAGGCTGAAGTCAACGTTGTTTTAGAAACGGCGCTCATTACCTTTTATCCAGAGATGATCGAACGGAAAGATCTTACAAAGGTAGCTGAACGTTTTGGGTTTCAAGCTTCTATAGTAGAAGATGATAAGGCCTTATCGTCCCGCAACAAGGAGGCTCATGCCCGTTTAAGACGCCTCATGCTCGCTACTGTTCTTACGTTACCTTTGGCCTGGACGATGATAGCCCACCTTTTTCCTGGTGGTAAGGTCTTAGTGCCGGAGTTTTTAATGAATCCTTGGGTTCAGCTCATATTGGCAACACCTGTCCAATTTTATGTCGGCGGGATCTTCTACCGCGGTGCGTATCGTAATCTTTTAAATCAAAACGCCAATATGGATGTCTTGGTTGCCTTGGGAACGTCTGCTGCTTACGGCTATAGCGTTTACTTAACGCTATGGGAATATGCGTTCAAAGGGCATGCTGTCGATCTGTATTTTGAGACGAGTGCTGTTCTCATTACCCTCATTTTGCTCGGAAAAACTTTAGAAGCACGGGCTAAACATCAAACCTCGCAGGCCATTGAACATCTTTTGGGAAGACAGGCACGGGTTGCGCGTGTGCTGAACAAAACAGGGGAGATAAACAGTGAACAGACGGCCGCGTTAGAGCAAATCGTTCCTTTGGAACAAGTCAATGTTGGCGATCTCCTCAAAGTGATGCCTGGCGAGATAATTCCTGTGGATGGGATTCTGATCGAAGGGGAGACAACGATCGATGAATCGATGCTAACAGGGGAAGTTTTACCTGTGCACCGTAAAGCAGGGGACCGACTGATCGGATCGACGGTCAATGGTGAGGGGATCATTCTCATGCGTGCTGAGCGCGTTGGACGGGATACAGTCTTGGCCTCGATTGTTCAAGCCGTAGAACGAGCGCAAGGGGAAAAGGCGCCCATCCAGCGTGTTGCCGACCGCGTCTCACAAGTATTTGTACCAACGGTTGTTGTTTTAAGTCTTTTAACCTTTGTCTACTGGTATTGGATCGGAGATCCGGGCGTCTTTGCACGGGCGCTTAAAAATATGATTAGCGTGCTTGTTATCTCCTGCCCATGTGCCCTTGGATTGGCTACGCCTACATCGATCATGGCGGGAACAGGTCGGGCGGCCGAGGTAGGCATTCTGTTTCGTGGCGGTGGCGCGCTCGAAACCTTGGCTCAAGCAAACGTCATCACATTGGATAAGACAGGGACACTCACGACAGGTCGCCCAGCATTGGAAAGCATTTATCCATTGGTCCGAAAAGAAGATGGATCGTTTAAACAGCTGGATAACGCAGATGCGATACAACACAAAAAGCGTTCCGAGGCCTTGAAGCTCGCCTATGCTTTGGAAAAAGGTTCCTCCCATCCCTTGGCGCTGGCCATCATCTGGGCTTATGAAGACGAAGAAGTCGAACACCATTCACACGCTTCTCCCTTACCTGAACTCAAACGCGTTAAACACATCCCCGGACGTGGCGTCGAAGGGATGTGGGAGGGAAAGCGGGTCGCACTCGGTGCACCTTGGTGGCTTTTGCCTGATGAAACAAGTGATGCGGGGGAGGAGCAAGATTGGTACGTTGAAAAAGAAAAAGGTCGATATGTTCGCGCCCAAGAGTTTCTCCGCTCTATTGAAACAGAAGGAAAAACGGTCGTGGTCTTAACGCATGGGGATGAACCGCTTGCCCTATTCGTCATTGCTGATACGATCAAAGACGGTGCAGAAGAAGCGCTTCAAGCCTTAAAAGCGCAGGGGATGAAACTCGTTCTTTTGACCGGGGATAATCCGCGCGCTGCACACGCCATAGCTGATCGCTTGGGCATTGATGAAGTGTATGCGCAAGTATTGCCCGAAGAAAAGGCAAAAAAGATCAAAGAACTTCAAACGTCTCATCCTCGACAAAAGGTGGTGATGGTTGGGGATGGTCTAAACGATGCTCCAGCTTTAGCGCAAGCGGATGTCGGTATTGCGATGTCTCACGGAACCGATAGTGCCAAAGAAGCGGCAGATATCACCATCATCGGTTCAGATTTGCGACGACTCGTTTGGGCCATGACCATAAGTCGTAAAACATACGCCAACATCAAACAAAATCTGTTTTGGGCTTTCTTTTACAATGCCATTGGCATCCCAATCGCTGCTTCTGGTCTTCTGGCACCATGGGTTGCTGGGGCGGCAATGGCGTTTAGTTCAGTTTCCGTTGTCAGTAACGCCTTGCGTCTGACGCGTCTTAAACTATGAATGACAAAAGTCTTCCATACAAAAACGACTAGGGATCCCTAGTCGTTTTTGTATATTTTGAATATCTATATACTTAAGAAGGTATTAAACGTGGGGTAGGAACAACAGTTGATAGAAGAAAAGAGCTGCAAATACCCATAGCAATGGATGGACTGTTCGGGCCTGTCGAGTAAAAAGCTTAAGCAACGGATAAGCGAGAAAACCGAGCGCGATACCAGTGGCAATACTAGAGGTCAAGGGCATCGTTAATATAATTAAAAAGGCAGGAAACGCTTCATCAAAACGAGACCAATCAATATGTTTTAAGCTTCCTAACATAAGACTACCCACGATGATCAGCGCCGGCGCGGTAATAGCGGAAAGACTGGCAATGGCCGATACGGCCGGGGCAAAAAAAGCGCTGATGCCAAACAGTATCGCCACGACGACAGCGGTTAATCCGCTTCTCCCACCAGCTGCAACACCAGTGGATGATTCGATATAAGCACTTGTAGGGGAAGTACCAAGCACGCTGCCCACAGTTGTTGCAACGGAATCGGCGAGCAGCGCTTGCTTGACGCGCGGCATCGTACCATTTTTTAAAAGTCCGGCTTGTTCGGCAACCGCAATCATCGTACCAGTCGTATCAAATAAAGTAACGATGAGGAAGGAAAAGACAACTGCGTAAAGTCCATATTGGATCATATCCATAACAGCTTGCCACGGGCTGTCAATCACCGATACGCTCGGGAGGTTCGGCATGCTAACAAAACCGTCTTGAAACGAAAGCTGTCCACGCCAGACGGCCAGCGTTGCCGTAATCGCCATTCCAAAAAAAAGTGCACCAGGCAGGCGAATGGCGAAAAGCAAGACCGTTATCAATAGACCAATCAAAGCGAGGGATGTGGAAGGTGCGCGTAAATCACCGAGGGCAACAAGATTTGTTGGATGGGCGACAACTATACCCGACAGTCTCAAACCGATAAAGGCGATAAAAAGTCCAATCCCAGCCGTAATGCCATGTTTTAAATTGTCAGGGATGGCACGAATCAGCGCTTCACGAAATGGTGTCAAAGAAAGTAAAAGGAAGAGGACGCCTGCAATAAACACCGCTCCAAACGCAACATGATACGTCAGATCGGGATGAGCACCCACAACCGCAAAGGCAAAATAAGCATTCATTCCCATGCCTGGCGCAATGGCAATCGGATAATTCGCAAATAAACCCATCCACAATGTCCCTAAAATGGTCGCTAGAATGGTGGCCATGAAGACTTGTTGAAATGGAACACCGGCTTCACTTAAGATGATGGGGTTGACGACAACGATATAAACCATGGTTAAAAAAGTCGTTAAACCAGCCATGAGCTCACGGGAGAATGTTGTGCCGCGTGCATCAAGGTCAAAATAACGCCGGATCATAAGAAACATACCTCCTCATAACGAACATTAATGATGACACATTAAATAATATTCGTTTTTAAGGCAATAAGCAAGGCTTTTTAAGGTTAAAAGGCTAAGGATGTTCATGTCTTTTTCATACGAACGAGGAAATTTTTTCATTGTTTTTTAGGGTTGACTTCTGTTGTGGGGTGTGGTATATTCATATTTGCCGCTGCGGAAACGACGAGATGCCGCGCGGAATGACGGAAAAACCGATGTGCACCTTGAAAACTAAACAGCAGCCTGTAACACGGCAAAGGAAATGGTGTTTAAAGTGCGTAAGGCGTACGTAGGACGTACGTACGATACGAGATAGACGTTAGCGAAAAGTCGCTAGGATAGACTTTTTTTACGGAGAGTTTGATCCTGGCTCAGGACGAACGCTGGCGGCGTGCCTAATACATGCA
>JAVERJ010000074.1:0-8637 GCA_034007185.1 Candidatus Carbonibacillus sp.
AAGCGTATGCGATGCCTTCCATCGAGACATTCCCTGCGATGTACGGAACATACGAGAGAAAACCAGCCTTCTAGATAATAAATGCAAATTGTATACGCAACCCTTTGCCATGTTTCCCGTACAATTTATAAGAAAAAAAGACAAGCACAGGAGGAGCACATGGTGTGAAAAAGGATCAATGGTTATCATACATATCATATACCCAGAACATCGTCGCACCCACAGGAAGACAGCAAAAAAGATGGCGCTTGTTCCTGATGGTTTTGCTCTTTTTCATCGTTATACCACAGTTAACCTGCAGGACACAGCAAACGCCATCAGCCGGCCGCGTTGGACACAACTTCGATACGGTATATGCCGCCGAAGGACAATCTCAACAAGAATTTGCTACCATCCAAGGAAAAATCGTAAATGTCCGCTCAGGCGCAAGTACTGATTATAAAGTGCTCGCGCAAGTGCGTCAAGGTGAAACATATCCTGTCCTTCGAAAACAAGGAGAATGGATCGAAATTACATATGCCCCAGGCGCCCGCGGTTGGGTTGCTGGATGGCTCGTTACCCTCAGCGCTTATCCAATAGGGGGACAAATAAGTCATCTTTTGATGCCTTCCCCGTCCCCAAGCGTCCAGCCGGTTGCAGTCTCTCAACCAATCAACGGTTTACCAACATACGTTCGCGTGACAGCAAATATTTTAAATGTGCGGAAAGGGCCAGGACTGGATGCAGCCATATGGACACAAGTGCATCAAGGCACCATTCTAAAAGTACTTGAAAAAAATGGAGACTTTTACGGTATCGCCTTCCCTGGAAATCAACAAGCTTATGTTGCAGTCCCCTATGTGGAAGAGACAACAGAAACCGAGTGGCTAAAACAAGGACTAGGTAAGGTTTTGATTCTCAACGATGGCACCAACCTTCGGGAAGCACCCTCACTGGATGCACCGATTATTCAAAAAGCGGGCTATGGCGAGCAGTATACGATTCTAGAAGAACAAGGAGAATGGTATAAGATCGCCCTTGAACCTTCAAAGAGCGCCTATGTCGCTGCATGGGTAGTTCAGGCCCAGTATGTCTTAGAAACGTATCAACGTACCGCTTTCGCTGATAGCGGTTTACAAGGGAAAAAAATTGTCATCGACCCCGGTCATGGTGGCATCGATGATGGGGCCACAAGCGTGAGTAAAAAGGTCAAAGAAAAAGAGATGAATCTCGCAGTCGCTAAAAAACTGGAAACCATGTTGAAAGCTAAAGGTGCGACAGTCATCATGACGCGAACGGGTGACACGACGGTATCCTTAGACAATCGTGTGCGCGTAGCCATTCAAGCGCAAGCGGATGCTTTTATCAGTATTCATCATAATACGTACCCTTCTCCCAAAATGGATGGGACCATGACGTTTTATTATCATGCACGCGATATACGGCTTGCTCAGACCGTGCAGTCCGCTTTAATTCGAACGACCGGACTGACCGATCGCAATGCCCGGTATGGCAATCTGTATGTATTAAGAGAAAATAAAGTCCCAGCGATTCTCGTTGAACTCGGCTTTATCAGCAATCCTCAAGAAGAACAAAAGCTTCTTAAGCCTGCGCTTCAAGATAAAGAAGCGGCAGCCATCGCCGCCGCGCTTGAAGAATATTTTAGCATGAGAAATCAATAACCATCATCGAAACAGTTCATCTGAATCCAACCATAACGTCACTGGTCCATCATTGACCAGTGCGATTTTCATATCGGCGCCGAAAGAACCGGTTTGAACGACAAGACCCGAACGGGATAACAGCGTGTTCCAAGCTTGATATAAATGACGGGCATGCTCCGGCGGCGCCGCGGCGGTAAAACTCGGTCTTCTCCCACGTTTGACGTCACCATACAGGGTAAATTGCGACACCGACAGAACCGCTCCCTCGATATCGACAACAGAGCGGTTCATTTTTCCCTCTTCATCGGCAAACACTCTAAGATTCACTATTTTTTCAGCCATCCGTTCCAATATTGCCGTTTCATCCTGCACAGCAAATCCAACAAAAAGGAGCAGTCCCCGACCAATGGCTGCGATCGGTTGATTCTGAACAGTGACACGCGCTTCAAGAACACGCTGAACAACGACCCGCACGCAGTACTTCACCCCATCTTCTCTGTCATGTGTACATATTCGCTTTCATCAGTTAGCTTTGAGTCGATCATGAAGGCTGAAACATGCGACTGACCGCATACACATCTTTCACCCGTTTGATCCGTTCAACCACTCTGGTTAATTCATTGACGTGACGGATGGTTACGGTCATCGTAATTTTGGCCATCCGATTTTTATCAGCGCGACCCATGACTTGCGTCAAGTTTGTTTTTGTTTCATTGACCGCTTGCAAGACATCGTTTAAAAGACCATGTCGATCGAGTCCTGTGACTTCAATATCGACCGGATAGTAGGCATCGCTGTCCGTTTCCCAGCTTACTTCCACCAAGCGTTCCTCTTCACCTTGGGCCATGTGTTGAACATTGGGGCAATCTTTGCGATGGACCGATACACCCCGACCGCGCGTAATAAAACCGATGATCTCGTCGCCAGGAACAGGATTACAACAGCGCGAATAACGCACCAGTACACCGTCGATGCCTTTGACGCGCACACCTTGTTTGGGTGTTTTGACGCGCTTCGATTGGGCTGTTTTCGGATCAACGTTCGCCATGAGGTTTGCACCGCTTAAGGTTCCTGAAGCGCTTGAACCGAGCGCTCCACCGATGGTTCCACTCGTTGACTGTGTAAGCTCCACGTGATCTTTGCGGTATCGTTCAATCAGACGACTGACGACTGGTGTCGGAGAAAGGCCGCCATAGCCTACTGCGGTCAACAGTTCATCCAACGTTTGAAAGTTAAAGCGTTCCAAGGTATCCTTAACATATTCTTCACGCAAAAGGGTCTTAAGCATCAAGTGATGACGTTTGGCTTCTTGTTCTAGAAGTTCCCGACCACGCGTGATCATTTCCTCACGTCGTTCTTTTTTAAACCAAGCGCGTATTTTATTGCGCGCATGCGAAGATTTAGCAATTTTTAGCCAATCTTGACTCGGTCCATAACTTTGTTTGGAAGTCAAAATTTCTACAATATCCCCTGTTTTGAGCGGATAATCAAGCGGAACGATTTTGCCGTTCACTTTCGCGCCGATCATACGGTTACCGATCTCGGTGTGAATACGATAAGCAAAATCAATCGGTACCGAACCAGCAGGAAGCTCGATGACGTCGCCTTTGGGTGTAAAGACGAAGACGAGATCTGAAAAAAGATCGACCTTCAGCGATTCCATAAACTCTTTGGCGCTCCGCGCTTCTTGCTGATATTCGAGAAGTTCACGCAAAAAACGCATACGCTTGGCTTCTTCTGCAGCATTTTTAGGCGGTTTGCCTTCCTTATACGCCCAGTGTGCAGCAATACCATATTCTGCTGTAAGGTGCATCTCCCGGGTGCGAATTTGGACCTCTAGAGGTTCCCCTTGCGGACCGATGACCGTTGTATGAAGGGATTGGTACATGTTCGTTTTAGGCATAGCGATATAATCTTTAAAGCGACCAGGCATCGGTTTCCAGAGCGTATGCACAATTCCTAGCACGCTATAACATTCACGCACCCCTTCAACGATCACGCGGATCGCCAAAAGATCATAAATTTCATTAAAAGCTTTGTGCTGTTGGTACATTTTGCGATAAATGCTATAGATGTGTTTGGGACGCCCGTATACATCGGCTTTGATCCCCATCTCTGACAGTTTTTGACGCAGCGTCTCACTTATTTTTTCAATATACGATTCACGCTCTGCGCGCTTTTTTTTCATGAGATGCACAATGCGATAATAGTGTTGGGGGCTTAAATATCGAAGCGCTGTGTCTTCAAGCTCCCATTTGATGGCTGAAATACCGAGCCGATGCGCAATAGGTGCATATATTTCCAATGTTTCTTCGGCAATGCGGCGTTGGTCTTCTTCTGTGCGAAACTTAAGCGTTCGCATGTTGTGCAGCCGATCTGCCAATTTAATGAGAATAACGCGAACATCACGGGCCATCGCAATGAGCATTTTACGATAATTTTCAGCTTGTTGTTCTTCCTTCGATTGAAATTGGATACGCCGTAACTTCGTCACGCCATCCACGATGGTCGCAATCTCTTCTCCGAAATGCCGACGCACATCATCCAGTGTCACCGTTGTATCTTCTACCACATCGTGCAACAACGCAGCGATGATAATCGTCCGATCCATCTTAAGATCGGCAAGGATATCGGCCACCGCTAAAGGATGCGTAATATAGGGATCACCAGAGATACGATACTGACCAGCATGATGTTCTTCTGCAAAGGCATAGGCCTGTTCAATCTCTTGCACATCCTTTTCATGCATATAGCGTTTTAATTTATGGATAAATGTTGTATATTGCGGAATGGTTTCAATCTGTTTCATGAGTTTTCACCTCAATGGTGCGTTCTATATGTATTATCATACAAGATGTACATCTTGTAAAGAAAAAATGGACGAATGGTAAAGAAAAATCCGCCTTATGCGCCGCAAAGGGCTTAAGGCGGAGATGTTGCTTTCTGTGCACAGCTTGCCTGGACTTTTCTGGTTGTTATTTGCCTTCGTTCATTTTTTGTACTTTGCGCACGATATCGTAATCGCTGTCCTTAGCTGGAGCGAGATCCGTGATGTTATAAATATTTTTTAGCATCGTTTTACCATCTTCGGTCATGACGATTTTAAATAACGCTTCTTTAATTTTCGCTTTCCAGTAATCTGGAAGCTTGGCTCGTAAGGCAATCAAGTCGTTTGGAATATCAGCGGTTGTCGCAAGAATACGCGTTTTTTCCATGACTTGCGGATCTGTTTTTTGAACGATCGTCCGTGCATCATCAAAGCTCACAGCGACATCGACATCGCCGCGAAGGAGCGCAAGAATCGCTTTGTCATGTCCTCCAGCAAATGTCCCTTGAACATCGCGTTCTGGATCGATCCCTTTTTCACGCAATAAGGCCGAAGGATACGTATATCCAGAAGTGGATGTCGGGTCAACCCAAGCGATTTTTTTACCTTTGATATCTTCCAGTTTCTTAAACGGTGCG
The DNA here is from genome assembly GCA_034007185.1 of Candidatus Carbonibacillus sp. Lineage (GTDB taxonomy): Bacteria > Bacillota > Bacilli > Thermicanales > DSM-22653 > Carbonibacillus. Next base: position 5,109 of record JAVERJ010000074.1, read on the forward strand.
TCTTTTAGTACAACAAATTGTGCACGATATGTTTTTGAACCATTACGAACACTGGCGGCCGCAGGAACGGCATACCCTTTGTCGGCAGCGATCACATACGATTGCGGGCCAAAAGCACCAATATCGACTTTGCCGGCGCCCATCGCTTCGATCACCGCGTTGTAGTTCGTTCCGATAAACGATTTAACCGGTACGCCCAGTTCTTTAGAAAGCGCATCCGCAAGCGGCTTCGCTTTGGCATCAAGATTTTCTGCTTCCTGCGAAGGAATCAGACCTAGAACGAGCTGATTTTGGGGGAGGCTCACTTTGGGATACGTAATCACACTGGCCAGTTTCATGTTTGGATCCCAATCGACCGAACCACCAAAAACCTCTGTCACAAACTTCGCCGGAACCATGGTCCGCTGATTTCTAATCAGTGGTGCCACATCCATGGTCATGATAGCTTTTCCATTTTTGTCATAAATCGTTTTTTGACCGACGACCATTTTAAATGTACTGCCATTTTGAGCACTCAAGGTCACTTCTTTTTTCGCGCCGTTCCATTCCACTTTATACCCGAGTTGATCAGCAACAAATCTTACGGGGACCATGGTGCGGCCACTTTCAATAAAAGCAGAGACATCTGTCTTAACAGGCTCACCATTGACAAAAAGCATCGGTGTTGTCTCTGCTTGCACTGCTTGATGCGTCTGAATGAGTAAGAAAGGTACAACAAGTGCTAAAGTTAAAACCATGTACAATACTTTACGCAAGCTGTGTCGCCTCCTCTTCTGCTCTTTCAACATTTTGTTCCTTTGAGCAAGTCAAGACTTATTGTACATGACGAATGGTGGTAAAACCATAAAGAAAATGTAAATATTATGTAAATATTTGTTAAGGTTTGGTAAATTTTTTGTAAAAGAAAAAACCGCACAGCATCATGCGGTTTGATGAACAGGGATAGCTCGTCTATTCCAATCAAGTTCAGGAAACGATGGCCGCGGGCGGTGTGCTTAAAACTCGATCAACGAGATGACCGGTAGGTCGGGATGTGTTTTTTGTAGCTGCGCCCGCCCATCTAAGTATGTCAGCTCAATCAAAAACATCGCTCCGACCACAATGCCACCAAGTTTTTCTACCAATTCAATCGTTGCCGCAATCGTACCGCCTGTCGCCAAAAGATCATCCGCCACGAGCACGCGCGTCCCTGGTGTCAAACTATCGCGGTGAACGGCAAGATAATCCACACCATACTCTTTCGTGTAAGGAACGACTTCGACATCAGCAGGCAGCTTGCCTTCCTTACGAATCGGAATAAAACCAGTCCCTAACACATAGGCGATCGGTGCGCCAATGACAAAGCCGCGTGCTTCAGGACCTGCAATGCTTTCCGGATGAAGCGGCCGCACTTTTTCTACCAAAGCATCGATGGCCGCGCGATATGCGGTACCGTCTTTTAACAGCGTCGTAATATCTTTAAACAAAATTCCGGGCTGAGGGAAATCGGGAATGATCCGAATCTTACTTTTAAAATCAATATGCATCGTGCTGGGCTTAGGACGATTCCACCAAGCGCCGCATCGTCCTACAGCCGTCACCTCCTATTGTTGTGGCGTTCAAAAACGTTTAAACTTTAACCGTGCTTCTCAAAAAGTGCATGAAGCATTCGGTATGTACCAGAATCATTCAGATCACGTTTTTCTTCCGTCGAACACAAGCGCACCTCACTTCCTTGCCATGTGACAAGACCGATATCGACAAACACATCCAACCATTCCGCGACCCAACGCGGCGAAAGCGAGGCGCGCTGGGCATGATGCAGAAGTTGAGCGGCAGCGACTGTTCCACCTGACTGATATACATGTTGATACAGCCATTTCAAGCCGTCACGCGGTCGTTTCATCCAAGGCGGGAGAGGATGCGGCCTATCTTCCAAGCTCGGCCCTGATCTTTGAAACGTTTCATAGGGACGAAGGCGATGCGCATCTAAAAGTATGAGCGTCACATCCATTTTACCGCGAAACATCGACCATCCTGGATCGACCAAAAGATTGAGTTCGCTTAAAAGCGGTACCTCACGCCATGTGTCTATCTGGCGAAACACAAGGATGCGCGCTTCATGCGAACCGTCTGACACCACCCACTCTAAGGCATGACCGCTGAGCTTTTTATTCGATAGAAGTGTCACGGATGGAAGGATCAGTATGGGTTTCGGATTCCCTTCCCCAAAAGGGGCAAGCTCATAAAGCCATTGAATGCGCGCAAGCGTTAAAGCGTTAAGCGGAAGAAAAAGATGCGGCCGCTCATGAGGATCTTCGATGTCGCTTTGTCCTGAGTCTTTTCCTGTCCATGCGCCGTTCACGGTCGGCATCAGAGCATCATCGGAACTGCGCGCAACGTTCGATCTATGGTCACTTCCTGCGGCATAGGCATACAAGGCTTCTTTAAACGGCTGTAGAGCCGACGCATCCAAGGTCAGTCCAGCGGCTTGGGCATGCCCACCATAATTGAGCAGATGTTCTCGGACATTTGCCAGTGCTGCATCGAGCGGAAAATCAGCGGTACTTCGCGCCGATCCTTTGATCTTCCCATCAGTCCCGCGCGTTAAGACAAAAACTGGACGTTTGCGCTCCTCGATCAATCGGCTAGCGACAATACCAACGACGCCTTCATGCCAATCGGGCGCATAGACAACATCCAAGGGAGCCAGGGGATCGTTTTGAACGTGTGCTTTTGCTTCCCGGTACACGTGTTCGGTCAGCCGTTTTCGTTCATCGTTTATGGCCACAAGCTCAGCGATGCGCGCGTCAAACCATGAAGCCGCTTGACCAAGGGTATCGTTCGTCTGCTCCGATGCCATCTGCCATTGATTGCAATGATCACTGCATGAAGGGTGCATGGTCTGAAACATATTGAATCGTAAGGCGCCGAGCAGGGTTTCTACCAACCACCCTGCGTGCCCCATCCGACCGGGCGCATTGAGTAGGGGGATCAGTCGATACTGAAGTCCTTCATAGTCCATCAACCCATACCGTTCATATGTTTCAAAAAAAGAAAAACGCGCTAAAAGTTTTTGTAAGAAAAGATCACGAGTTTTGTATAATGCATCCATACCTTGTTGAATGAGCGTACGATTTTCTCCGATAACCGGCATGGCATCGGCAAACGTGGATAGGGCAGCATACGCTAAAAAAGTATCTGGTACGTGCGTTTTTAAAAGCGCTTGGGCCACTTTCAAGGCGATCGATGTCCCCGAAAGATAAGGAAAAGGATACGTTTCCTCTTGAAGGTGCGGATCGAGTATGACATATGCCTCTGGTAGATGTGCACTGGGTAGGTGATGATCCGTGACGATCAAATCAATGCCTAACGTTTTGGCGACTTGCGCCGCCTCCAGTGCGGTAATACCATTGTCGACCGTCACCACCAGTTCAATGCCATCTGCAGCCGCTTTCTCGATGATTCCCGGCTTTATCCCATATCCTTCTGTAAAACGATCGGGGACTACATAATCAACGGTAAGGCCAAAACATTCTAATGCAAAAAC
>JAVERJ010000075.1:0-8609 GCA_034007185.1 Candidatus Carbonibacillus sp.
GAAGATGGGCATCATGCATCCACCGATCAAAAATATGCATCATCTCGTCCAACGTTTCCGTTACAAATGCGACACCGGCTTCACTTAGAAAATCAGCGTTCGCTTTTTCTTGACCAGGGATCGGTTTAAAAAGAACCATCGGGACCCCCATTGCTACCGCTTCAGACGTCGTCAATCCCCCTGATTTCGTAAACACTAAGTCAGATACCGCCATCAGCTCAGCGATATAATCGACAAAGCCATACACTTTGACGTGATGAAAGGCGCCCGTAAAACCAGCAGCTGGATGATCGCTGACTTGCTCGGAAATGACTTCAAATAACCTGCGGTTGCGCCCAGTGACGATGAGCACTTGAAGCGGTAAAGGATAATCCAATAAAAAAGAGATCAGCTCCCGAATGCGCTCGGATACCCCAAAAGCCCCAGCCAGCAATAAAACTGTGGGACGCTCGTCATTCAGTCCGTGCTTTTTAAGAAGGTCATCACGGTGAAACGTTTGTTTGAACGTCTGCCGTACGGGAATGCCAGTCACCCGAATCTTCTCTGGCGGTACCCCTTCGGCGATCAGTTCATCAGCGACTTTCGGCGCCCCTACAAAATAAAGCGACGTCTCGGGATGGATCCACTGCCGATGCGCTGCATAATCTGTAATCACCGTCATCGAAGGCACACGCGTCTTTCCTTCGCGTATGAGCGTATCATGGACCGAGGCGGAAGATGGGAAGGTGTGAATGGCGACATCAGGTTTAAATTTATTTAAATATTCTAAATAGAGGTTCCCACCTATAATTAAACTGATTTTACTCATGCTACGAGAAAACGTTGAATCGGTGGGAATACGATTGAACTGCTTATAAAAAAAACCATATAAAAGTGGGGCGCGTTTGATTCCTTGAATATAAAAGAATTGGGCAAATTTATTCCAGGTCGGTGAAATGGACTGAATGTAATCAACGATTTCTACGGTTGCATCCGGATAAACATGAAGGAGTTCTTCTTTAATAGCGCGAGATGCTTGCCGGTGACCTTCACCAAAACTTGCACTTAAAATAAGTACACGTCGAATCGCCATCGTCTGCGACCCCTCCTTCTGCCTATAGTATGCAATCAGCAGGGATAAAAATCAATAGGCATTGTTTTAATGCGGTGGCAAACTGCGCAAAAAATTGAGTGCATCTTCGATGGTTTTCACCGGCACGATGGTCATCCCTAAAGAAAACGCCTCATTGGCCGCGCGGGCTTCTTCATAATTCGATTTTGCACCAGCCGGCGGCGTATCATCGGGCGCCAAAAAATAGGTGGCCCCTGCGGCATGCGCACCCAAAACCTTAAACCGAATACCGCCAATCCGCCCAACACGCCCTTCGTCATCGATCGTCCCAGTCCCAGCGATGACATATCCACGGGTTAAATCCTCAGGAACAAGCTGATTCATCAATTCCAAAGTAAACATCAGTCCAGCTGAAGGTCCACCGATTTTTTCAGTATCAAACGTCACGGTGAGCGAAGGTTTGACCAAGCGTTTATCCATAGGTGCAAAAAGACCGATGCCTTTCACATGGCTTTCGTTGGTTCCACCTTTTTCTTGAGAACGCTCAGGAAGTTCTACGATCTGAACGTCGACCGACTGTGTCTGTCCGTCTCGCTCGATGAGGAGGCGGACGTTGGTGCCCACGGCCAGTGGTCGTAGGATTTCAAGCAGTTTTTGAACCGTCGGTGTCGGTGTATCGTTCACCTGTTTGATGATATCCCCTTCTTTTAACACGTGCGCGGCTGGTGTGCCAGGGATGAGCGAGGTCACCAACACACCGATGGGTTCAACCTCAATCGGCAGACCCGCCATCCGAAAAGCGACGATCAAAGCGTTTTCTTGTGAATCTTGCATCACCCACTTTTGCCTTTCAAAATATTGTTCGAGCCCTTCCTCCGGTGGTACAACATCTTGTTCTCTGACGATCTCTTCCGTTTTCTTAAACTCGGAGATGAGTAACGTATACGGCGTGCTCGTCTGTGAATGAACTGTCGTCATCAAAAACGCCCCGAGTTCATCGTGATACGCATCTTCAACATGAACGACCGACGACAGATCAAGAACTTCCCCCGGTGATAAAATTAAATATGGAAGCGGCCAGAAAAAAAAGCCTAGTACAAGCGCCATCAGCAAAGCAAAGCGCAACCAATCGAGAGGCTTAAAGCGCTGCGTTTTGAACATAGCTCTTTTTAACATTGTTCGTTTTAACAAACATATCCCTCACTCTAAACCGTCGTGATCAGGCGATAAAAACGATGCAACAGACTGGGCGTGATCTCTTTCCAGACGATCGACGATCGTCTCAATGACTTCTAAAGCCGCAACTTCACCAGCCCGAATAATATCTGCAATATTTTGAAATGAAAGCGGCGAATATTGACCGACATCGGGCCGAATAAAAACATCATCGCGGCGAAAACGGTGCTGAAAGATCTGGCTTTCCATAATATCTATGGTTTGTAAAATGACTTCATAAATGTTTCGCACATTTTTAGGTGTGGTAGAATGCGAAACATCCACGCCAATGACCATATCAGCACCCATATCATGGACAACACTAGCCGGGACCCGTTCAATGACGCCACCGTCAACCAATAAACGGTCTCCAAGTTCAACCGGTTCAAAAATACCCGGGATGGCAATGCTCGCTCGAACAGCCAAAGCCGCAGGTCCGGTATGAAATACATACGGTTCGCCCTGCTTTAGATCAGTAGCTACGATACGTGTCGGAATGATAAGATCTTCTAGCGCTTGATCTTTTGTTAAAAGGCGGATGAGTTCATAGATCTTCTCACCGCGTATGAGCCCCATCCGCGGAAACGTATAGTCGATAAAAAGAGAACGATCCATGTGTTCGGCAAGACGAATTAAATATTTAAGCTCAATGCCACTTGCATATAAGGCGGCAATGACACTGCCCATACTGGAGCCGCTTAAATAATCGATCGGAATGTGATGGGCTTCTAATACTTTTAACACACCTAAGTGCGCAAAACCGCGGACACCGCCGCTACCAAGCGCCAATCCGACCTTCACATCCATCCCACCTTATAAGCAAAGTTGCGCCAAACAACCGAGTTGAACGCTGATAAAAAGCCATCGTTTTAAAAAAACAGTAAAGGCTTTCGCTAAAATTGTAACATAACGCCCATCAAGCGGTCTAATTTTTTTTTGTAGCTTGTATACATACGAAAGGAGGGAGAACTGTGACGAAACCAAACAGAGCTCGACGCCTTCAAAATTTACTGTTGCTCACCATGATCATGGTCATCGTCTTCGGTTACTTACTGCATCCAGAGGATGTTTTTTATGCATCCTTGCGCGGTGTCGGGATATGGTGGGAAGTGGTCTTCCCAGCCACACTCCCTTTTCTTATAGTCGCCGAACTGGCCATGGGCTTAGGCGTTCCTCACTTTCTAGGCGTTTTTTTACAACCATGGATGAAACCTCTCTTTCGGTTACCAGGGATGAGTAGCTTTGTGCTCACGATGGGGTTTGCTTCCGGGTATCCCATGTCGGCCAAATTAACCGTGCGCATGAAAGAACGCGGCTACCTAACGGCTGCCCAAGCTGAACGACTGGTGGCCTTCACGACCACGGCTGATCCACTCTTTATTACAGCGGCCGTAGCCGTTGGCTTTTTTCAAAATGCGGGCTTAGGGACCGCACTTCTCCTCACCCATTATACGAGTGCGATCATCCTTGGTATCATCTTAGCTTTTATGTATCGCGACGCCTCTTTGGAAGCAGAAAAAAGAGGCGGTTGGCATCGTAACCGTGACCCCTACCAAGGTGACCGAAGCATGAACATCCTCCATCGTGCTTACCGAGCTTTGGACCGAGCACGCGCAGAAGATGGAAGACCGTTTGGAAAGCTCATGGCCGATGCAGTAAATTCTGCGCTGCTCACCACATTGATGATCGGTGGATTGATCATCTTTTTTTCAGTGCTTATGCGCATCTTCGAATTGATTGGTCTCATCGAAGGGCTCTCCTTCTTGATGCAGCAAGCGTTTATAACGTTTCATTTACCGCTTGAACTCATTCACCCATTGATCCAAGGGGTTTTTGAAGTGACGCTAGGTGAACAGGCTGTCGCCGAAACTGGAAGAGCCCATACAACCTTGCTACATTATGCCCTCGCTTCAGCCATTTTAGCCTGGGGGGGTCTTTCAGTCCACGCCCAAGTTGCGACCATTTTGAGCGAAGCCGCCATTCGCTACCAACCGTTTCTCATGGCCCGTCTCATGCACAGCATCTTAGCGCCGACTCTTTTTTTGATGTCTTGGCCTTGGTTGCGTCGGCTCATCGATCCACCTGTTTCTCACCCACCGCTCCCTGATTCAAGTTACCCGGTTTGGATTCCTTTTTCACCAATGGATACGTACGGCATGTCGACCTCTATCGCCTTGCATGCTAAAGTCGTATGGTTTGCTCTGGCCGCGCTCATCTTCATGGCCGCTTTAAACTATATCATCGTTTCCTTTTGGCATATGGTGCGCTTTTTTAGTCATCAAAAAAATCTCCGGTAGATTGTACATACACTGTACACGTCTATACCGAAGATAAAAGGTTGCGTCGCTCGGCGCTGGATGTGTATGCATAAACTTGAAGAGAGCCAAGATGAGGCATAAGCTTGGTGTCCGTGAAATGCTACCGTCTTGTGAACGCTTACAAAAAGTGTTTGGTCAATGTTGCACCGGATGCGGAGGGCCTGTTTTGTCTGTTTTTGTACGGTCACCGGACGCACCATGAAACATGGGGACCAACATGGCCAGCGCTTCTTGGGCATCCGCGCCATCGGCGATCAATGTAATCGTATCGCCCATTCGTGGAAACAAACTGTAAGCACCCAAAACACTTTTCAAATTTACTTGCTTTGTGCCTTTGCGCACGTGAATATCGGCTTGGAAACCATTGGCCACAGACACGGCTGTTAACAGTTCTTGGCGTGTTAACCAGCGACCGACAACGAGCTCTTGTTCTAGCATGAGCATTGACACCTCCTTCACTTGGTCTCAGTATACTACACATTAAAGAAAAAATAAATAGAAAATTCAACAATTACATACGCCCTATCGCTTTTCTATACTCTCATGTTCGCTTCTATATTTTTTTTAGATTGTGCCCGCTGATGAAAGACCGGCATCACTTTACTGTGAACTAAAAAGGCATTTAAGAAGAGAACCATCGCCGAAAACATAAATACGCTCGTCATCCCCCACCATCCTGAAATGAGCCCACCGATGATCGGGCCGATCATATTGCCTAAAAAGGTCGCACTGTTGGCATAGCCGTACGTACGGGAGACCATCCCTTCCGGTGAACGATTTCGTATGAGTGCATTGACAGTGGGCATGAGACCACCCACAGAAAGACCAAATAAAAAGCGAACGAAGATCAGCTGCCAAAGGGCAGCGGTCCATGCGTGTAAAAACATCACACCCCCCGCAAATATAAGACTGACATACAACACTTTTTCACTTCCGATACGGTCACCCAATCGTCCTAAAAAAGGTGAGGCGATCATGTTGGCCACACCCGTAGCTGCCATCACCAGACCCGCATAAAAAGCGATGCGCGAGGTCGAATGAATGAGTGATTCCGTATACAGCGCAAGAATCGGCATGAGTGCGATCAAGGAAAACTGTACGAGCATGCCAGTTGCAAAGAGTGCGGGCAGCGGACGTGTCGAGACGATCAGCGCAAGATCTTTTCGCCATCCTTCACCTTTCATTTGCTTAGGTTGAGGTTTATTTTCTTCCTTTACGAAAAAAAGCACAAGGAGTGTACTAAAAAAAAGCGCCCCACCCGTGACCCAAAAAATGGCTCGATATCCAATCGCATCAGCCAAAAGACCACCGAGCGCAGGACCCAAGATCGTTCCAGCCACACCGCCAGATTGCAACACCCCTAATGCAAAACCCGTACGTTCACGTGGTGTGTTGGTCGAAACAAGCGCGATCGAAGCAGGAATAAACCCTGCGATCATCCCGTTTAAGATGCGTAATACCAAAAGTTCTGTCGGTGTATGCACAAAACCCATCAGTCCATTCGTCAAGGCCATTCCAAAGCCCGAGCGCAATATCATCATTTTGCGTCCATATTTATCTGCCAAGTTCCCCCAGATCGGAGCAAAAATCAATGCGGGTAAAAAATTTACCCCAAAGATCAACCCCGTCCAAAGATGAACATTCGATTCCGCACTGAGCCCTAGATCTTTTGTAAGCAAGAGCGGCAAAAAGGGCATGATCTGATTCATGGCTCCCATCACGAGAAACTGTGCCACCCATAACACCGCTAAATTTTTCTTCCATGTTTCCATCGTTGTTAAGCCACCCTTCTCTCTCTATTATATTTCGTTTCACGAAATATTCAAGGGCAATGACTGGCGATATGTCTGTCCATTCTTGACTTTGGTTTTCAGAAAAGGTTAAGATGAAATCAATGCTTTCGATCAAAAAGTCTAACAGACAGCCATCTTATGCACGTTTTCATGGGAAGATACTGTCATGGGCGGATCAACGCTATGCTTATCGCCTAAAGGAGGGACGCCTCTGTTCTCACAACTGATATCTTTCTGGAAAGGACATCGCACTGCGCTTTACATGGCCATCCTTTTATTTTTATTCGGCATCATGGCTGCTTTTTTATTTTTTGAGCCTTTACAGGCCATCTTACAAGAAACGATCCAAAATTTAATACAAAAAATTTTACCAGAAAATACTCAAACGATCGATGCAATGACCTTATTTCGAGCGATCTTTTTAAACAATCTACAAGCGGCGTTGGTTACGCTGGTGAGCGGCGTCTTCTTTGGTATTTTCCCGATCATGACGATGATCTTCAATGGCCTGGCTCTTGGCTATACGTTAAAAGCTGCCTCCTTGCATGGCACCAATATGTTGCTTCTTTTATCGCTGGGCATTTTACCGCACGGTATGTTTGAAATCCCAGCGCTTATCTTGGCGGCAGCCTACGGTTTTGTGCTCGGTGGGCTGGTTATAAAAAGTATAGGGCGCCTTTTTACACAAAAAAGCGAACGCGCGCTAGGCTGGTCTTGGGCCATACGCGCATTCATTCCCAATCTCATTGTGATCACCGTTCTCTTATTGATCGCCGCAGCCATCGAAAGTACGGCAACGCTGTGGTTGGTGCAAACTTTCGTGAACACTCCCTGAGACGGCTTTACCCGCTGGCTTCATCAGAAGCTTTTTGCTCATTCAATCTTAAATCGTGCGATACTTTGTGTGAGCATATCCAGTTCGTGCGACAAACGATCACTCATCGATTTTAAGTTTTGCGCCAAGGCGCCCGATTCTTCGCTCGAGGCAGCCACTTCCTCGGCTGCTGCAGCAGATGTTTCAGCGACCGCGACGAGTGCGCTTATGCTTTCAGCGAGGTGCTTCATCAGCTGTTCTACAGCTCCTGTCTCGCCATCCAAATTTTGAATGGCACTGCGTGTTTCACGGGCTTGATCCAAAACACGAGGAAACAACGCACCTGTTTCTTGCAAAGAATGGATATGCGCTTCAAGAAGCTTACTTTCCTCAGCAACCCCGGTGTGGATGCGCTCGACTTGACGCTCAATGGACTCTGTCATCTCTGCGACATTTTTTACAAAATCGGTCGTCTCTGTGACCAGCCGTCCGATCTCCTGAGCAACAACCGCAAAGCCACGACCATGTTCGCCAGCGCGCGCCGCTTCAATTGAGGCATTTAACGATAAGAGCTTCGTCTGTTCGGCGATCGATGCTAGCTGCCCTAAAACATCTTTCATCGTCTGCGCGATGCTGCTGAGTTCTTTTGCTTCTTGTTGCATGATTTGATTGGCGTCCAATACGGATTGGCTGCCATCTACGAGCCGATGCACTGCCTCCACACCCGTAGCAGCAACATGCTCACTTTTTTCAGCCTGTCCCGCCACAAACGATGACTTTTCTTTAACCAAAACCATACGCCGTTCAACTTCCGCTGTCGATTCCCGTGCTTCTTGTACACGGCGCATTTGTTCGTCATTACCTTCTGCTACTTGAATGATGGCTTGCGCCACCTCTTCAGAAATACCAGCCAATTGATCGGTCACTTGGCGGACGTCTTGCTCGACTTGACTCACGGAAACTTCTACATTTTTTAATTCTTGCATCGCTCGGCGAAGCGTCTGTGTATACCGATTAAAACGATAGGCGATCAAACCCGTTTCATCCATAGCGATGATTGGTAATGCCGTCGTAAGATCTGCTTCCCCATGCTCGACATCCTTCAAATTGTTTTCCAAAGCACGTAACGATTGTGACAATGATCTAAGAGCCACGAGTACAAATAAAGAAGATAATATTAAACTTCCAACGCTTCCAATCAATAGACTTCGAAAAAGAAGCCAAGCAGCATCTTCTGAATGTTCAAGCCGTGTAAACTGAGCAATGGCCACACCACTTGTGAGCAAGATCGCTGCCACAAACTGTAACATCATACCGCTTCCAAGCCGAAGCCAAGACGGATAGTGCTGTTCTGGATGAAACGGTAAAGCATTTTTGGCAAAGACTTTCTCGACCTCAAAGATGATAAGGATATACAT
>JAVERJ010000076.1:0-8513 GCA_034007185.1 Candidatus Carbonibacillus sp.
TTTTGAAATGCAGTATGGCCACGTTCGTTAGTCGTATCCACAAAAACATGATGACGCTTGACAAGTGCTCTCATTTAGATGTAAACTAAACATAGAGGAAAAGCCGCGTCGACGGCTTTTTTCCAATTACGATAATGATAATTATTATCATTAAAATGATCCATTGTTTGTTCAAACGGATTTGCTTATGACGCGCTCATCGTTGTGATCCAGCTTATGTTAGCGGCCTGCTATCAGCCATCGTCTAGAACATTCAACGTTAAGTGAAGATCGTGGAGCGTGCTCATAAGCCATATCCAACATAGCATCATCACGAATCATAACATAAACACCCGATAGTGTATGGATGACTGAAGGAGGTGAGGGAGATGACGGACGGGCGCTTACAAGAACGTCTCGAAGAAGCAGTCAAGACGCTTAAAGATCGCGGCGTTCGCATGACACCACAACGTTATGCCATCTTGTCCTATCTCCTGGAAACGCGGTCACATCCAACAGCTGATGAAATCTATAAATCTTTGGCCGACCGTTTTCCAAGCATGAGCGTGGCGACAGTTTATAATAACTTAAAACTTTTAAAAGATGCAGGTCTCGTTCGCGAGTTGACATTCGGCGATCAAGCCAGCCGTTTTGATGGACAGATGCACGATCATTATCATATCACGTGTATTGTTTGCGGACGTATCGATGACTTTGAATATCCGCCGATGCGTTTTATTGAAAAAGAAGCGGAGCGTCTGACGGGATATGCAACGACGGAACATCGGATGGAAGTTTATGGTATTTGTCCTGCATGCCGTAAGGCTCAAGAAGAAAGAGAAAAGTTGCGCTCAGTCGAGGCAAAGGCTGTAGGGAGCGGCCGCTGATCCGCCAATTGTGACTGTCTTTGATGAGAACAGACGTCTTTAGGCATATACGATGAGAGCATATACGATTCGACAGAGAAAGTTATGAGGGACGATAGGGTAAGAGGAGGCTATTGAGTGGCTTTTTTTGAATATGAACCGGGACGCCCCATGCGCATCACCAAACGCCGCAAGAGGCGCCCTTTTTTTATAGGGGGAGCCGTTATCCTTTTTTTAGCACTGGTCGCGTTCGTAGCCTACGGTATATGGACGGACCGTTTCGGTCCATTTGTACCGAATCGCGCGGTTGAACCTTTTGATGGTGAGGGCAGCTTGATCTTTGAAGGAAAGCAGTATGCAGATGTTGTTTTAGATGCTGAGGGTGAACCGTTAATTGCGCTTTCATTTATACAAGCGCACATCGATCCGTCCATGACGTATGACGAACGTACAGAAAGTCTTTACATGGTGCGCGATCCACACGTGCTACGATTATCGTTAGATGGTCAGGGCCTCTGGGATGCGTTGACCGAGGCCGTGCCTTTTCCGGTGGCTTATCCCCTGCGTCTCGTCGGAACAACACCGTATGTGCCTTTATCTTTATTGGAACGTTTGTACCCTGTTCAAAGAAATGTGCCGTTTCTGGAAAGACAAGGATTTTCACCACCGTCTAAAGGCGGCAGCCTTTTTCTTTGGTCGGATGGGGAGACAGTCCTTTTGGGGGATGTTTCGGCACCAAACGATCAAATCGAGCGTTGGTTACGGGTGAGAAAAGCACCGAATTTCAGCGCGCCCTATAGTACAACGTTACAAGAAAAGGGCAGCGTGTTGATTTTGGGGGAGGAGAAAAACTGGTACCATATTCGTACCAATGAAGGGGCAGAAGGTTATGTCCCGAAACAAGGCATTCATTTGAAAGGCGTTTTTACCGTTCGAACGGATGCCACGGAATTCAAGGCACAAACGGACAAACGTGAGCGCGCACTGTACCGTCCCCTCAGGCAAAAAATCGTGCTTGTCTGGGAGTATGTTCAAAGCCAAACACCCGATCCTCAAACCATCCCTGAACTGTCGGGTGTGAATGTCCTCGCTCCGACCTGGTTTGAATTGAAGAATGAAGCGGGGGAACTCGTAAACCGCGCAAGCCTCGATTATGTGCGATGGGCCCACGATCATGGGCGAGAAGTGCACGCCACTCTCACCAACGGTTTTGATGCTGATCGCACGCACGCGCTGTTACATGATCGTACCGCGCAGGCCCGACTCATCCAAACACTTTTAGAATACGTCCAGGTCTATGAACTGGATGGGATCAATATCGATTTTGAAAATGTTTTTTATAAAGATCAAGCGCAGTTGACGCAATTTGTTCGAGAGCTTACCGCTTACTTGCATGCAGCGGGTCTGACCGTTTCTATGGATGTAACCGTAAAGTCAAGCAATGAAAACTGGTCTAAAGTATATGATCGTAAAGCGCTTGGGGAAATCGTTGATTACATTGCTTTGATGGCCTATGATGAACATTGGGCGACATCGCCCGTCGCTGGCTCGGTTGCTTCGCTGCCTTGGGTCGAACAAGGCATTCAGGGGTTATTGGAAGACGTTCCTCCGCACAAAGTGTTACTAGGCGTCCCCTTCTATGCGCGTTTATGGCAAGAAACGACTGACGCACAAGGGAAAGTGCGCCTCACACAAAAAGCTCTGTCAATGAAAGGTGCAGAAAACTGGTTAAAAGATAAAAACATCACCCCTGTGTGGGATGATGTCAGTGGTCAGTGGTATGCAGAGTGGGTGGATCCATCTAGTGACGATCGGTATAAGATATGGATTGAAGATGCATCTTCTCTTCAAGCGCGTGCAGAACTCGTCCGTAAATATCATCTCGCCGGTCTAGCGGCTTGGCGCAGAGGCTTAGAAGAGCCATCGTTATGGCCGGGATTGGTTGAAGTGGTGCGCCATCCATAATCCCTCATGGCTTGTGAGGAAAGTTATGATTTGTGATGGTTCTTATCTGTAGCGTTTGGAGCAATATCAGTGGCCAGTTGTGGGTCCAAGGTCAGTTTTTGGCCGCAATGCATGCATCGGTCGAGTTTGCCGAGCATTTTCGTTTCTTTTCCACAGGTCGGACATTCGATGCGAACCGCACGCATCGATAAATATCCGATGCCAAAATAAGCAAGACCGCTTGCCATTACCAATAAAAAACCGATGAGCATCAAGAAAACCATAAGGAACGGTATGGATTTTAAAAGAAGACCTGCATACATGAAGATGAACCCTAAAAACATAGCCAACATAGAAGCTGTTCGGATAGTATTGAGCTTCCCTCTAAACATAGAATCAACCTTTCTGGCGCTAATATTCAATATTATGGCTTTATGATCATGTTGTATCGATGCATGATCGAAAGGTGCTTTAGATTCTTTAACATCAGTATATCATGATCAGAGCAAAAAAGTGGGTGAGAAGCAAATAAGAAGCGTGAGAATGATAGGTGCAAAAATGGTATAAATTGCTTAAAGAGCCTTTTTCGATGCTGAAAAGGCCAGGCCGGATAAGGGGTAAGGAGCAGGGACCAGAAAACTTTCCCCCAGAGGGCCCCAGAAAAGACAGAGGTTTTGGATGGGAGAGGATAGATTTGGACAAATTCACCCCAGTCCAATAAGAGAGGTGAGTCCTCTTTTGTTAGAATATTTGAATAATGGTTGGACAAATGATCCAACAAATTTTCTTGAGACGCGCTCTGAAGTCAAGCGTCCCAAGGGCTTCCTGGTTCATGCGTCAGCGCTGTCATTGCATGGCCCACCTTGATGGCTTGATTCCTGCAATGTAAAATGTATACGACATCGCAGTGGAAGTTGGGACACCGCACCGTTTATGGCACGTACGATGGTTCCGATCGCAAATGCAGTGCGAGACTGGCGTCTGCTTTACGCTGGGCCAGCCGTACGAGTTACTGACTCGACAGCAAGTCGCAACGTTGTTGTTACTTATTTTGAGTGCGGGCGTCGTAATCTTATTTGCGCTCTATATGTGGAGGAATAGATAAAAAGCTTTTGAAAGGAAGGGACTGAAATGTTACAAAGACGGACCCTTAAAGATATCACTCGGCCTATTACAGATGTCACCGAACTGCATTCGCTACATGATGTCGTCATGGAATTGCCAGTTGTGCAGCGGTCATTCCAAGAGTTTAACAACTATGAGTTAGACGATGTCATGTCAGCTCATCAGCTAGATTTTGAGGTGTCGGACGAAGTCGAGAAGAAATTAATTACGGTTGTTCGATTCGGAGTTCAAAGCGCCGCAGGGGAGAAAGGCACGATATCCGTTGCATTTGATGAAAAGCGGATTGCTTCTGCTCAATGGGATGTACCTCTCAACGGGAAATATGCTTAAATTGCAATATTAAATGCAACAAAACCACGGGTTCCATTATGTGGTAACCGCTACAGCCTTTTGTAGGCTTTATATGGGGTGGCGGGCATGATAGGCTGATGAGCCATGCGATGTGCCTTACCACCATTGCCCAATCGCAAGAAGTCATGCTCGCAGGGGACCCATGTCAAGCCGTCGTTCGTGTCCTGCCATCACGAGTTTCCGGTTAAGCGTTCTTTGCGATTTCTTCAGCAAACTGATCATTCGGGGTTTGGTACCCTAGAATTTTATGTGGCAGTGTGTTACACCAGTTCTCCACATAGCCAATGCGTGTGTCATCGACGTCCTCAATCGCTTTTCCTTTCGGAATGAATCGACAGATAAGGCCGTTATGACGCTCGTTTGTTCCCCGTTCACTGGATGTGTAGGGGTGGGTGTAATAAACCGCCACTTCGTTTGAATCGATCGCCTGTGTTAGTTCACTGAATTCGGAACCATTGTCCGATGTAATGGTTTTAAAGACGGATGAGAAAGCCTCTCCGTAAAGGTCTTTGAGCGATTGGATCACCTGATGGACACTTAACGCAATCTTTTGCTCGAGCTTTATCATGTGTTCCTTCCGCGTTTTTCGTTCCGTTCATGTCAGGAGCGCCGCTCCTTTCTTACGTTGCCCTAGCACAGTGTCGATTTCCCAATGACCAAATTCCTGGCGCTTATCAATGTAAGACGGTCGTTCTTCAATACTGGCACCTAGAATCTTTTTTATGCTGTCTTGTGCGCTTGTTTTTCGTCCGTCGCGTGACTTTTTAGGGGGAGATCGATATTTTTCACTGGGAGCAGGCCAAGGTCAATGTAGTGGTACAGTGTATTGGTACAAACCACTATACCCTCAAAGAGATGATTGACCTTCGCGTAACCGCAAACGGCATCGGGAGACCAAAGGTTTTTCCTTCGTCACGAAGGGCGCCAATTCGCCCGCGATCATACGCTGTAAGATGTGAAAAGGTACGCTTCTTTGTGTTATCATGGGTGTGAGCCATCGGTAATTCCTCCTGTTATGAAGGTTTTCGTCGACTTCATCATAACGGAATTACCATGGCTTTTGTTTATTTCTTTTGTTGCATTTGATTTTACAATGAACCGAGAAGAAATGGAAAAAATGAAAGCGACAAAATCGAAGATTTATTGCAAAAGAAACTTACTTCCATCATGATTATTATCTGTGTGTTATCGCTAATAATCTCCTAAAGATTCTTTTTTTCTCACAATATTACGATCGGGAGTTGAAGTAATGGTTTTTTTACACTTTTCATTGGCGGAGGATGAAGACGATAAACAGTTTATAACGAACTTATACCTGCAGCATTACCCCCTGCTAAAGAAACAGGCTTACAATATTACCGGGGAATATGGGATTGTCGATGATCTCATCCACGACGCTTTTTTAAAATTAATTCCTAAAATTCCTCTATTACGGTCATTAAGTTGTTACAAAGTCACATCATATGTCGTCTATACAGTCAGGCATGTTTGTTTAGATTATATACGCCGGCGCTCACGACATACTTTTACCGGATTATCCGAGGACATCGCCAATCAGATTCCTGACGAGCAAGCTGCGACAGAAGAAGAATTTATCAAGCATGAGGAACTTAAAGGAATGGAGCAGGTATTGTTCCAATTGTCGGAACGTGATAGAAGTTTGTTATATTACAAATACAATATGGAAATGAAGGATCGAGAAATTGCAGAGCTATTAAATATTCCGGCTAACCACGTCCGACAATACATCGCACGAGCTAGACACCGAGCATTTCTTAAATTATCACAGGGAGTTGAAAGCAGTGACGAAAACGAATAAGCCAATGGACGAAAAGGTTCTTCAAGAGCAATACGAGGAGATTAAGATCAGATTGCTTATGGCACGATTTGCCGAAATGGAAGGAAAAAAGTTTCAAGAAGAAAACGAGGAACTTCGAAAAGAGGCGTTCTATCTTCCTTCTGAGAAAACTAAACGGAAGTTTGTGAAAAAATTAAATCGTCGATTTGTTTTTTATAAATTATTTAGTACTTTTAGAAAACTATTACCATCTCGCTTTCCGAAAGTTGCATTCATAACTTTGCTGGTTATGATCACATCACTAGTTTGTACATTGAATGTTGAGGCAATAAGAACCAAAGTACTGAACATGTTCATCCAAGTACAACAAGAGTACACGGAAATCAGATTCGGACAGGATTCTTCATCATTTGCAGATCATTATCTAGTAATCAACTGGGAAAATGCTTATGTGCCTACGAAAGTTCCTGAAGGTTATAAAATTGTGGAAGTGAAGGATCATCAAACGATGAAAGTAATTGAATACAAAAACAACAACGGGGATACCATTTTATTCCAACATAACATTGAAAACAATGGCATGAATGTAGATACGGAAAATGCGGATAAAGTTATGTTCACAACGATTCAGGGCAACCAAGGACTTGCTGTAGAGAAAAATGGTGTGACTACCCTCGTTTGGTATACTGGAGACAACCAATTTTTCCTTTTGGGATCATCGGTAACTTTAGATGAACTTGTCGAAACGGCAGAAAGTGTTACAATCCTCAAATAATTCATGCCACTCTTACGCTGTTACAAATCTGGAATCCGAACGTCATATAGATTATGAGAATATGAAATTAAAGGAGGAGTTCTGTTTTGGTTCCAAAAAAATTAGTACTTATTCCAGCAGTATGCTTGCTTCTTTTAATCGGGATCGTCCTACCAACTAATGCTTATGCCGTGAGAATGTCCCCATCAGAGAGTATTACGCCCAATTATGATTATATATCAGTAATAGGGGCTACTTTGACAATTGGAAATAAAGGCCAAGCGACTGCGGGCGGCTATGTCTATTATTTGGGGGATTATGATTCAACACTAACGATTGAATTACAGCGTCAAAATGGCAACGGTTGGTCGGTCATTAAATCATGGGAAAAATCCTTTACAGGGAAAGGCCATCATAGTTTTGAAAAAGAATATTATGTTGCCTCGGGCAACACCTACAGAGTGGTGACAACAGCCACGATCAAACAGGGAAACAAAATTTTAGAAACCGCTACTAGCACCTCATCAGAAGTAAAATACTAATATGTATGGTCTGCGCTGTCTGTGGAAACATATCCACCAGCCGAACCCAGCTTAACGTATAGCCCCTTTTGAAGAGCGCCTGAGCATTTTTGGCTAAGGTCGATGGATTGCACGATACATACACAAGACGTCTCGGTTTAATGGTCAAGATGGCCTGAATCATTGACACTTTCAAGCCACTCCGACGTGGATCAACCACAACCACATCAGGCTTGTAGCCAGACTTCGCCCAACGCTGCATGATTTTTTCAGCTCGTCCTAAGGTTATGTGCACATGTTTATAACCTGAACGTCTTATATTACTTTCTGCATCCTTTACAGCTTCCGGGACCGATTCAATCCCTCGAACTTCTCGGGCATGAGGTGCCAACCACAGTGCTATGGTACCGACGCCTGCATAAGCATCGACGACGGACTCTTTCCCGGTTAATCCCGCCGCTTCTTCAACCAATTCATACAGACGAACGGTTTGGATTGGATTTAATTGAAAAAAAGCATGTGGTGAAAGTTCATAGCGCTCGTGACCAAGCGCTTCTTCGATTTTTTCTTTTCCCCAGAGGAGACGTGTTTTGGCACCAAAGACGAGCGGCGTATGTTGATCTTGAACATTCATATTGATACTAACGACATACGGTAGACTTTTTCTGATCGCTTGAACAAATGCTTGGGCTTCCGGAAAATGATCCTCAGCTAAAACGAGTGTGAGTTGAACTTCTTCGGTCAACAAACTGACGCGCGCAACAATGGTCCGAACGCGACCACGTCTTTTTTTCTCATCATACACAGGCATATAAAGTTTAGCGATGGCCTCTTTTGCTTTTAAAATGGTTTCATTGATACGCAGATGCTGTACAGGACAATCAGACAAATCGATCAAACAGTGCGTCCCCATCGCGTGCAATCCGGCGATCACCGTTTGACCGCTTTGACCGGTCATCGGTTGCGCTTTATTGCGATATCCCCAAGGATGATCCATTCCAATGATCGGACGAAGGGGAATCGACGCGTCTCCCGTGTAAAGGTGATGTCATGGCCTCTGACATACGATGGATCTTCCCAGGTCTTCGTCAAAGTCGCATTTAGCGGATAGCCTGTTAGAGATTTAAAATGCAATTTTACGTTAGCACTAAACGGATACATGTCATTGATTAAAA
>JAVERJ010000077.1:0-8418 GCA_034007185.1 Candidatus Carbonibacillus sp.
CATACCGTTTTTCCCATGGATCGCGGCGCCCGACATGAATACTAAAATCACAATACACACAGCGCGCCCGACAAAATGGCACATGTACATAGAGATGGCGGGGGACATCGTCATAAGGATGTTCACTCGCTAAGGTGGACCGCTTAAGATTCGTCAACTTTAAGCACCGCCATAAACGCCTCTTGGGGAATATCGACCGATCCAACCGCTTTCATGCGTTTTTTTCCTTCTTTTTGTTTTTCTAACAATTTTTTCTTCCGGCTGACGTCACCGCCGTAACATTTGGCAAGAACGTTTTTACGGATGGCTTTGATCGTCTCCCGAGCGATGACTTTATTACCAATCGCCGCTTGAATCGGTATTTCAAACATTTGCCGCGGAATGATATCTCGAAGTTTTTCACATAACATTTTCCCGCGTTGATAAGCACGATCGCGATGAACGATCACGGATAAAGCATCCACCGGTTGCCCATTGAGAAGAATGTCCATTTTGACCAGTTTGGAGGGACGGTAACCAACCAGTTCATAATCGAAAGAAGCATACCCGCGCGTTTTAGACTTCAGCTGATCAAAAAAGTCGAAAACAATTTCTGCGAGTGGCATGTCATACAGGATCTGTACCCGCGTTTGATCGAGATACGTCATCGTCTGAAATTCGCCTCGTCTTGATTGCGCAAGCTCCATCACCGCACCGACATATTCAGTCGGTGTTAAAATCGTCGCCCGTATATATGGTTCCCGTATTTCTTCGATCTTACCGGTCTCTGGCATAAGCGAAGGGTTGTCGATTTTAAGCTCTGTCCCATCCGTTAAGCGCACTTCGTAAACGACGCTAGGCGCTGTCGTAATCAGACTTAAACCAAACTCACGTTCCAGCCGCTCTTGAACGATCTCCATATGCAAAAGACCTAAAAACCCACAGCGAAAACCAAATCCCAATGCCTTCGAACTTTCCGGCTCGAAGGATAAAGAAGCATCGTTTAACTGTAATTTTTCTAGCGCATCGCGGAGATCATTATAATCATTCGAATCCACTGGATACAAACCAGCAAAGACAACAGGGGTGGCTTTACGATAGCCCGGTAACGGTTGAGCTGCGGGGCGCGCACGATGCGTGACAGTATCGCCGACTTGCGTGTCGCGGACAGATTTGATACTGGCTGTAAAAAAGCCGACTTCACCTGGTCCAAGGGCATCGATCTGTTTGGGGTAAGGCGTGAGCACCCCGACTTCCTGAACCGTAAACGTTTTCCCTGTGGCCATCATAAGAACCTCATCACCCTCGCGCAGCGTTCCATCCATGACGCGAATGTAGGCCACCACACCGCGGTAGCTGTCATAAAACGAATCAAAGATAAGCGCCTTCAGCGGAGCCGAGGCATCGCCTTGAGGGGCAGGGATTTTCTTAACGATTTGCTCTAAAATGTCTTGAATGCCAATACCCTCTTTGGCCGAAGCTAGGACCGCATCGCTGGCATCCAAACCGATGATATCTTCAATCTCTCTGCGGACGCGCTCCGGTTCAGCACTTGGGAGATCAATTTTATTGATCACCGGTACGATTTCAAGATCATGTTCTAATGCCAAATATACGTTCGCTAACGTTTGAGCTTCAATCCCCTGTGATGCATCCACAACAAGAATCGCCCCCTCACAAGCAGCAAGGGAACGCGATACTTCATAAGTAAAATCGACATGGCCCGGTGTATCGATAAGATTCAAGACATAAGCTTCTCCATTTTTCGCAACGTAATGCAGCCGAACGGTATTGAGCTTAATCGTTATCCCGCGTTCGCGCTCCAATTCCAGTTGATCGAGCACTTGCGCTTCCATCTCCCGTTCAGCCAAAGCGCCAGTCGCTTCCAACAATCGATCGGCCAGCGTCGACTTGCCGTGATCGATATGAGCAATGATAGAAAAATTACGAATATGCGTAATCGGCACGCGACGTTCGTCGGCCATAGATGTTCCCCCTGTTTACCTTCACATCTTAAACCTTCACATCTTAAACCTTCACATCTTAAATCGTTCAAAAAACGCTCTGCGCCGTTCGTTCAACCATCGTATGGCTGTACTTTTCAGATCCCACGCTAGAGCTGAAACGTTTGAACGCGTTGTTTGTCACATCGTCCAAGTGAGCTGACGACCCCCGATGACATGATAATGAAGATGGAAAACCGTTTGTTGACCATGACGATTGGTATTGGTCACAACGCGAAAACCGTCTTCGGCAATCCCCGTGATGTCCGCAACTTTTTTAATCGTGCGGTGAATCGCCGCTAGGTATTGCTCATCTTCCGGTTCGATCGCCAAAACACTTGTAATATGCTTTTTGGGGATCACGAGAACGTGCACAGGTGCTATGGGATGGATGTCATAAAATGCCAGCGTGTCTTCATCTTCATAGACTTTTTTCGAAGGCACTTCTCCGCGAATAATCTTACAAAAAATACATTGTTCATCGAGCATGTGAACGCCTCCTCGATATGTTTTGGATCATCGCTTGGTCATGTCAAAAAATTGAATTTCCAGATACCATCCTTTACGCCGTCTCAAGGCCAAAAGCGACAGATATCTCAAACAAGTGTCAATAAAACCGGCAAGCATATTGATCATAACGTTAATCATACCACAATCGTGATCATCACGCTAGAGAGCAAGCAACTGTGGCCCCTCTCAAATTTTACACAGCGCGATGATGCTGCAATCATATGATATTTACAAAATCTTTACGTATTCTTAGTCAAACCTTTACCGTTTCTTAGCCGTTTCTTCATACTTTTCTCATTATAATTAAACATAAGATTGTGGAGGTGAGGGCATGCGTGTTGCTCTTTTTACAGATACATTTGAACCAGAAGTAAACGGAGTTGCGCGGACACTCGCTCGTCTTTATCGCACCTTAAAACAAAAAGGCATCGAAACATTGGTTGTTGCACCGGAATATCCACGACCACAAGCTGACGATCGTCCGTTTGACCGTTCTGTAGAACGGAACTTAAGCTTCCCTTTTTACCCTTATCCAGAGGTACGGCTGGCAGTTCCAAGACCGTTTTATCTAAAGAAAAAACTCGACGCGTTTCAACCAACGCTCTGCCATATCGCTACACCTGTCAATCTTGGTCTATATGGTAAAAGATACTGTCAAGCACGGCATATTCCGATGGTCGCCTCTTATCACACACATTTCGATCGGTATGTAGGCTATTACAATTTGACATGGCTCTTGCCAATTTTAAATGAATATTTAAAATGGTTCCACACACCCATGAAACGCATTTATGTCCCAAGTCAAGAGACGATGAACCATTTAAAAGCCCTTGGGTATGAACATCTGGAACTGTTCTCTCGGGGTGTCGATACCGCTCAATTTAAACCGCTTGACGAAGAAAAACGCACGCACCTTCGGCAAATGCTCGGCCTTTCTGAAAACACAACGGTCTATTTATATGTCGGTCGTCTTGCTGTGGAAAAAGATTTAGACATCTTAAAAGAAGCCATTCTCCGGATCCCAGATGCGTCTTTACAGATGATGACATTTTTAATGGTAGGCGATGGCCCGCTTCGTCCCGGACTCGAACAAGCCTTGCAGGGGAAACCCGTTCGTTTTTTAGGGTTTCGTCAAGGAGAAGATTTGGCGCAATTGTATGCCATCGCCGACTGGTTTGTCTTCCCTTCGAGCACAGAGACGTTTGGAAATGTCGTTTTAGAAGCATTTGCCAGCGGTACACCAGTCATTGGCGTCCATGCGGGTGGTGTAAAAGAACTCATTCAACCAGATGAAAACGGATTTTTACTGCCTCCCCGTAATGTTCAGGCATTAACAGAAGCGCTTCTTCACCTTTCTCAACGAACAGACCAATGGCATGCCCTTCGTCTCGGTGCACGTCGAAGTGCCCTCCGTCGCAGTTGGGATACGATTTTTGATCAATTAATTGCCTCTTATGAAGAGGTGACCCAACATACACGATCTCTGGCCGGCGTGTATTAATAAATACGATACGTATATGATTAAAAATCATTCCACCTGAATCTCACGATCGCAAAAGCATGACCATGGATCAGGTGGAATGTTTTGTGTTCTATACTTCGACGTGTTCACCCCTGCGGTTCACCACTGGAATAAGTGTCAGGGCGTAAAGCGCTGCAATCCCAACGATGACATAAACCGTACGAGCCAATGCTGTGTACGTACCACCAAAAATGGCACCTACGATATCAAGTTGAAACAGTCCAACGAGCAACCAGTTTAAACCACCGATGATAATAAGGATTAACGCTAACGTACGCACCTTGTTCACCCCCTTTTCCCTTTTAGTATGTCGGTTTAAAAGGAGAGTATACAAAGGCTACATACGTCCTTATGCGGTAAAATCAACTTTCACCAAGTTTTAACGGTTCTTCCGGTGTCTTCTCGTATGGGGCTGCAAAAAGCGTAGATAACCTGCTTAAATCAATGTTGCCACCGCTTACGATCAGCGCTACTTCTTCTGCATGTGCCACTTCTGGATGGTCCAACAACCCGGCCAAGGCGATTGCACCAGCACCTTCCACCAACATTTTTTCACGTTCTAAAAGGATCCCCATCGCTTCTACAATACGTTCCTCACTCACCGTCCATACCGTATCGACCAAGGCGCGCATGATTTCAAAGGTCAATGCCCCGGGGCACTTTACGGCGATGCCGTCTGCAAGGGTGTAGATCTCATCGACGACGGTGCGCATGCCATGTTTTAAAGAAAGCGCTGTGCTCGGTGCACCTTTGGCCTGAACACCAATAATACGAATTGAAGGATTTTTAGCTTTAAGGTACGTGGCCACACCGGAAATAAGCCCACCACCGCCGATGGGAACGATCACCGTTGTGACAGTCGGCAGATCTTCGTATATCTCCAAGGCGACGGTCCCTTGTCCGGCAATGACATCCGGATCATCAAAGGCATGAACATAGGTCATGCCTTCCGTATCTGCCAACATACGTGCATGCGCGTAAGCATCGTCATAACTTTTCCCATGTAAAACGACACGCGCACCATAAGACGTTGTCGCTTGAATCTTTGTCCGCGGCGCTGTCTCCGGCATGACGATGGTACATGCGATCGCAAACTGACGCGCAGCATAAGCCAACCCTTGAGCATGATTGCCAGCCGAGGCAGCAATGACACCACGCTTTTTGGCATCTTCCGATAATAAAGCGATCTTATTATAAGCGCCCCGTATTTTATACGAACCTGTACGCTGCAAATTTTCTAATTTCAGATGAATGTGTCCCGATAACAAATCATCGAGTGTTCGCGAACGTTTGAGTGGTGTATGGTGGACAACACCGTTTAAACGTCTCGCTGCAGCTTCAATGTCGCTCACTTTAACCGATGGATCCCCAACATACCTCACTCCTTATGCCCACTCATTGTATAAAGCGACGAGTGGACGGGCTTTTTCGTACGCTTCAATCTCTTGCATATACCGCTCGGTAATG
This sequence comes from Candidatus Carbonibacillus sp., assembly GCA_034007185.1. Classification (GTDB taxonomy): domain Bacteria; phylum Bacillota; class Bacilli; order Thermicanales; family DSM-22653; genus Carbonibacillus. The sequence goes on from JAVERJ010000077.1 coordinate 5,482, forward strand.
GCAATATCATCCAAGCCTTCGAGCAACCGTTCGCGATGCACGGGATTGATCTCAAAAGAAAATTGAATCCCATCTTCAACACGAACAACCTGTTTATAAAGATCAATGGTCAAGACGAGCACCCCCTCTGCAGTTTCTTGAAACAACGTATTGACAGCGTCTACAGGTAAGACGATCGGCAGCAAACCGTTATTGACAGCATTCGTATAAAAAATATCTGCAAATGATGGCGCGATCACCGCTCGAAACCCGGCATCAACGAGCGCCCAAGCAGCGTGTTCTCGAGAAGAACCACTTCCGAAATTTTCGCGCGTTAGAAGAATCGATGCCCCTTGATATTGTGGTTGATTTAAAATAAACGTTTCGTTTAAAGTCCCATCTTGGTTATAGCGCCAATCATAAAAGAGAAACTGACCAAACCCACTTTTTTCAATACGTTTTAAAAATTGTTTGGGAATGATCTGATCCGTATCGACATTTGCACGATTGAGTGGTACGACCTTGCCTTGATGAACTGTAAAAGGTTGCATCGTCATCCCGCCTTTCACGCATAAAACGCAGATAGCACAATGGCTTTATTTCACTTCTACCGGTGCTTGCGGATACTGCTCTGATACATCGGCAAACCGACCGTATATCGCCGCATATGCCGCCATTGCCGGTGACACAAGATGCGTTCTCGCCCCCGGACCTTGCCTTCCCTCAAAATTACGATTTGACGTTGAGGCAACGCGTTTACCGGGTGGTGCCAGATCAGGATTCATCCCCAAGCACATGCTGCATCCAGGAGCCCGCCATGAAAAACCCGCTTCGATAAAGATTTTGTCCAGACCTTCAGCCTCTGCTGCACGCTTCACCTGCTCGGATCCCGGGACGACGAGGGCCTGAACGCGTGGATGAACTTTCTGACCACGAATCACGCGTGCTGCCTCCCGTAAATCCTCTAGCCGAGCATTGGTACAGGATCCAATAAAGACGATATCAACTTCAATATCACTGAGCGGTGTTCCCGGTGTCAGGTCCATATACCGAAGTGCACGTCTTACACTCTCTTGCGTGTTAGGATCGTCAAAACTTGAAGGGTCAGGCACCGTACGATCGATGGTCGTACCCATCCCTGGATGCGTGCCCCATGTGACATACGGTTTTAAGTCGGTAATATCCAGTTCGACATAAGCGTCGTAGACAGCATCTTCATCGCTTTGAAACGTTTGATAATACCGTATCGCTTCTTCCCAAGCAGCACCTTTCGGGGTATACGGTCTACCTGCTAAATACTGAAACGTCGTCTCATCAGGCCCGACCAGACCAGCACGTGCCCCAGCTTCAATCGACATATTGCAAAGGGTCATACGTTCTTCCATGGTCATCGATTGGACAACTTCTCCAGTATATTCAAAAATATAACCGCGCCCAACCGATACACCGTACGTCGCGATAAAATGTAAGATGATATCTTTGGCACTGATCGCCGGGTGACGTGTTCCTTTGATCTCGACACGCATGGTCCGCGGTGGTTTTTGCCAAAGCGTCTGCGTTGCCAAAACATGTTCAACTTCACTTGTACCAATGCCAAAGGCAAGCGCACCAAACGCACCGTGTGTGGACGTGTGACTGTCCCCACAGACGATGGTCATCCCTGGTTGTGTTAAACCGAGTTCCGGCCCAATCACGTGAACAATCCCGCGGTATGGGCTATCCAAATCAAAGAGCGTCACACCAAACGCTTCACAGTTTTCACGTAATGTATCGATTTGTTTTTTGGCAATCGGATCGGTGATGTGATATGGATCATCGGTCGGCACATTATGATCGATGGTGGCAATGGTCCGCTCCGGTCTACGCACCTTGCGCCCAGCGAGGCGCAACCCTTCAAATGCTTGGGGGGAGGTCACTTCATGAACCAAGTGTAAATCAATATAAAGGAGATCAAGGCCACCGGAAGATTGAACAACTTTATGGGCTTCCCAAATCTTATCAACAATCGTTCCCCGACTCATGCCACCACCCCTTTACGCTTCAGTTGACTAAATGTTGTTTCTAAAATGTGCTCGGTGATCTCTTGCGTGCCAACGACACGATACGGTCGACCAGGCACATCGTTACGGCGTTCTACAAAATGCGCCAAATCTTGTGTCAACCATCCTTCCGCAAGCGTACTTTCTACACCCTGCCAAAGGGCTTCAGCGATTTCTGGCAACGACAATGAATATTCAAACAGCATAGCTACACTTAAAATCATGCCGATCGGATTGGCAATCCCTTGACCAGCAATAGCCGGAGCACTCCCATGAACTGGTTCGTATAGATGAAGCCCTTGATCGCTTAAACTGGCTGAAGGAAGGAGACCGAGCGAGCCGACAAGCGCACCACCAACGTCACTTAATATATCCCCAAACATATTTTCTGTCACGAGCACATCAATGGTTTCCGGACGTAGCACCATCTCCATGGCCATGGCATCCACCAACATATGCGTGAGCGAAACATGCGGATACGCTGTGTGCACGTGCTCAGCCACGTCGCGCCAAAGGCGGCTGGTGGCCAGTACATTGGCCTTATCGACCGAAACAAGGCGACCGCTTCGTTTTTCGGCTAGCTTATAGGCCAGTTCCAGGATCCGCCGTATCTCGCTTTCTGAATAGCGGAGCGTATCAACGGCCGACGCTTCACCGTTTTCAACGATGCGTCCCTTCGGTTCTCCAAAATAAAGCCCACCCGTAAGCTCACGGACGATGAGCATATGAATATCGGAAGATCGTGCACGAAGGGGTGAAAGATGGGATAGACGCTGAGGGAGACGTACCGGTCGAAGATTGGCATAGACCGCTAACACTTGACGGAGCTTGAGCAGACCTGCCTCGGGGCGTTTTTCAAAGGGCACATCGTTCCATGCCGGGCCGCCTACGGCACCGAGTAAGACAGCGTGACTGTCTA
>JAVERJ010000079.1:0-8410 GCA_034007185.1 Candidatus Carbonibacillus sp.
ACAAAAGCGACGAGAAACGTCCCCCCTAAAACATAAGCAAGTAGGGGTGCCGCTAAATTACCTGTTGGATCCAACGCTTGCAGTCGATCATAACCGACGAGTACACGTGCCGCAAAGCCCAAGATCAGCGTTATGAGATAAAAAAAACCGATCACAGATACAGCCGTTAACAAAGAAAGACGTACGGCCCGAACTGAACGCACCGTAAAAAAACGCATCAAAATATGCGGCAACCCGGATGTTCCTAAAAAAAGGGTGAGAAGAAGTGCCGACGCCTCAACCTTTGTGAGCGACGAAAGCGATAGCCTTTTTCCCATATCGTTTTGCAACATCGATTCAGCCTCAACAAAAAGATTCATGACGTGCCAGTCATACCGCGCAAAAGCGATCAAAACAAGAAGGAGTGTCCCACTTAAAAGCAGAACTGTTTTGATAATCTGCACCCAACTGGTTGCCGTCATCCCGCCAAACGTCACATAAATCGTCATCAAAACACCAATGATCCACACCGACCAACCATAATCGAGGCCTAAGAGCAAGCGCAAAAGAAGACCAGAGGCGACAAGCTGGGGCACAAGATACATAAGCGAAATAAAAAATTGAAAGAGTGCCACCATAAGACGCAATCTTTGATCGCCGAAACGCGCATAAAAAACGTCTCCCAATGAAAAAAAACCTAGACGGTGAACCGGTTCAGCAATCCAAAGCAACAAAAACACATACGATGCTAAAAAACCAATCGAATATAAAAAACCATCATACCCAAAAAGCGCAATCGCCCCTGTCGTCCCTAAAAAAGATGCAGCACTGATATAATCGCCAGCAATCGCCAGACCATTTTGCACCCCCGTGAGACTCCGCGCAGCCGTATAAAACATAACGGTCGTTCGGCCTCGTTCAGCCGCCCAATGAGTAATCACGAGTGTGCCTGCCATAATCGTCAAAAATAAAAAGAGTGAAATCACACCCGGTTCCGGCATACCTCCCCTCCTTTCTTGTGTATATTTTTTTATTACCAAGGCTAGTTCATGGACTTACACGTGAGATGCCATTGCTATAAATCACTGCTCACGACCGTTAATCCTTACTTGATATGCCATCTTTATCATTCTTCTTTCGAACGACAATAAACCTCGAAAGCAACCACAAAAATCGTAAGGACCAGCAAAACAATCCCATACATCCATATCCACATTGGCTGAAGCGGTGCGATCTCTGGCGAGCCCTGCCAAAAACCGATAATCTCCTGCTGCGAAAGCAAAGTGGGCAACACCATGTAAAACATAAGAAATACGAACGTTAAAACGATTCGCCGTCTCAAGACCTTGTGGCCGAACATATGGAAAACCTCCTGTAGAGAAACAGCTTAATAAACCGATTTTTCAGATATTGACTGCTACGATCAACGCCCCTAATCTTTACCTGCTTAGGGACGTCGTCATGGGCTCTGCGTCACGCGAATATCACGCCAACGTTACGTGCCGATTACCTTTGCCACGAAAGAAACTACGGTCAGCATGGGCGATGTCTGGATATCTAAACATCAAAGATGCTTTTGAATCAGGCGCACGAAATTGTCTTTAGGTTGAAAACCGACGATCCGATCAACGACCTCGCCATTTTTAAACATGAGGAGCGTTGGGATACCCATGATTCCAAAACGAGCTGGAGCTTCAGGATGTTCATCGACGTTAAGCTTCACAATTTGAATTTGACCGGCGAACTCCTGATCCAACTGTTCCAAAACAGGAGCAATCATGCGGCAAGGGGCGCACCATTCTGCCCAAAAATCAACGATAATAAGCCCCTCACCTTGTTCGACATCCTTTGCAAAATCTGCGTCAGTTGTATGCGTTATTGCCATCTTAACTGCCTCCCTAAATCCATTATCATTGTCTATCCGATACGTGCGACATACGCTCACATGGAGATGAGCCAGTGTCGCTAAGATGTGCACCTACCGTATGCACCTTAAACTTATTTTAGTTTAACAAGAGGTCAACCAAAAAGCAAACGCCAGGCCAAATGAGCCTTGATGCTTTTTGGATAAAAAAGCGACCATAGCGTCAAAAGCATTCAAAAGCGTTCTTAACAGTCGAAACAATGACATGGATAAAGAGAGAGATGATTATCGGTCGCGCAGCGCACGGCGAATGCGCCGCCACTCCGGAATATACGTCTCAACAATCTGCCAAAAACGCCGATGATGCGAAGGTTCAAGAAGATGCGCCAGTTCATGAACCACAACATATTCAATGGCTTCATAAGGTTTATGAACGAGCATCAATGAAAACCAAAGGCGCCTTTTCGTTGGAATGCACGTTCCCCAACGCGTTCGCATCTTACGAATACGTACCTCCTCTACCGTTACCCCCATTCGCGGTGCCCATCGCTCAATACATTCCGTAATAACCGAATAAAGCGCCGATTTTAACCACGCTTCCAGAAGTGCATGACGTTTTTCAACATTTTTGACTGACGGTACATAGACATCCATTCTCTCCCCATGTAAGTGTACAAACGGTTGTTTCTTTCCTTCGTATGCTTTCCACTGCAGGTGGTATCTTTTTCCAAATACATCGATCCAACAAGCATCTTCCCTTGATCGTTGACCTACAAACCAATCAAATTGATGCTCGCCTTTTTTTTGTAAATAGTGTTCAATCTTTTCCACAAACCACTTCCGCCGATGATAAAACATTTGTACAATGTCTGCCCGCTTGGTGGTAAGAGGCGAACGGACAAGTGCAAAAAGGCCCTCTTCATTTTCCTTAATCTGTATATACACATGCCGAATCGATTTATATTCAATAATGACCGGTAGAGAGAAAGGTGCTATATCGTATAACGTAAACTGTTCCGTTTTTACAACCTTTTTCGTCATCACCATACGTCTCCGTTCCCGAGCGTTTATCCATATCTGAACAAAATTTTTTGCTTTAAAACCAAGGGAATTCTTTTTCAACAACATATTCCGCAATGGCCAGAGCGGCCGTTGCCGCAGGCGATGGTGCATTTAAAATATGGACCATGCGTTCAGAACGAACGATGTAAAAATCATCTAACAGCTCACCTTGTCGCGACACAGCTTGTGCACGAATACCTGATGCTTCCGGTAAAAGATCATCTTTCGTTAAGTCAGGTAGCAAGCGACGCGCAGAACGCAAAAAAGCAGACGGCCAAAATGCGCGCATCAACTCTCTCATCCCTTCTCCGCGGTAGCGTAGCGCCAAACGATATGTTCCCGAAAAACGAAGCATCTCCCAAAGATCCCTCAGATCGATCGACCCTTTACGATAGCCTTCACGTTTTAAAGCAAACATCGCATTAGGCCCGACGTGCACACCACCATGAATCATACGCGTAAAATGTACACCCAAGAAAGGAAGCGCTGGATTGGGTACAGGATAAATGAGGCCACGCACAAGCTTTTCCCGTTCCAAACGTAAACGGGCATACATGCCACGAAAAGGGACAATCTGAATCTCTGGAGAAAGACCGGAAGCGCGCGCGAGACGATCGCTCCATAATCCTGCGGCGGCAACCAAAGCATACGTTTTAATCGTCTCCACTTCAGAAGATGCAGGACCTTTTCTCTTGCGTATCACTTCTAGGCGGATGGGATCGTGCGCGGAAAGACACGGGATAATACGTTGAACACGGGTTCCAAGATGAATGTTCCCACCTTTTTTCACGATGATTTCACCCAGGGTTCGGGCCACGGCAGGATAATCAATGATGCCTGTCTCCGGAACCCATATCCCTGCTTTGACGTAGACTGCTGGTTCCAACGATCGGGCTTCATCGGAGGTGACTTTTTGTATGTTTAAACCATGATGTTTCCCTCGCTCCCATAGTGCAATCAGCCGCTCTCTTTCATGATCGTCTACGGCCGCAATCAGTTTTCCTGTCTGCTCAAAAGGAAGACGGTGACGTTTTGCAAAGTCGATGAGAAGTTCGCGGCCCCGTTTGGATAACGATGCTTTGAGACTACCGGGACGGTAATAGATGCCCGAATGCACCACACCACTGTTGTGACCCGTCTGATGACAGGCGAGCGCTTCTTCTTTTTCAAACATCGCGATCTTTAAATCAGGATGTCGTTCGAGTAAAACATAAGCAACAGCTAGACCGACAATGCCCCCACCAACGACAACCACGTCATACATATCATCCATGCTTTGAAACATATGGTGTTTGTCTTGAAGTTTCATCATCTTCATTACGCTCTCTCTCATACATAAGATGTGTAAGTATTTACTGCTGCGTGTCCATCAACCTAAAATTGAAACCATGACCGGAACAGCATATAAAAAGCTGTCAAGACAACAAATCCTGCAAAAAATTTTGATAACATGCTTGTATTGACTTTACGGGCAATTACGATTCCAATCGTCATGCCGAGGATTGTACCAATCAATAGAAAAAGTGCAACGCCAAGCTGAATGGCTCCGACACCCGCCAAACGAAAGAGGAGTCCCCATACACTGTTTAAAGCAATGACAAAAAGACTGGTCGCCAACGCATCGTGTAAAGGGAATTTTAATAGAATCGTTAAAATCGGGACAATTAAGAATCCACCCCCAACACCAAAAAATCCGGTCAAAAGGCCTATCAATAAGCCTGCACTGAGAAAGACAACCCATTGTCGGGTACTTCTTAAATTTTTAAGCGTTGGCTGATGCTGCACCTCTGTCTGGCGATGACCACGAAACATGAAAACCCCAATGACCAACATCAATCCAGCAAAAACATCCATCACGACATATCCAGGAAGCAACGCATTCACGTAGGATCCTAGATATGCACCAAGGATACCAGCGAAAGCCAAGAGCGTTCCAAGACGCCAATGGACACGTTTTTCTTTTCCGAATGCATATCCCATCGCACCATAAAGCGCACCACTCCCCACGATCAAAAGCGATGTGCCCGTCGCCTCATGAATATTAAGTCCGATTAGATATATTAATATTGGAACGGTGATAATCGATCCCCCTGCTCCGGTCAACCCCAAGGATAAACCGATGAACATGCCGTAAAGCACCTCTAACAACATGCTGTTCATGATCCTGTCCTTTCTACACCCCATGGTTCTTTGACAACACATCACCCTTTTAAGGGACGATACAATACAATACAATACAATACGATACGATCCAATCCAATAAAAATCTCAAACAAACTATGTTACAATACGGTTAGCCGGTGGCTTTCCCACAGCCTAACAAAGATGCGTGGGCAAACCATAACCGTCTCATCGCCATCAATCCCTTCTTACACCATAACACACATATCTTCGATCATTAACACTGTATCGACTTATACATCAAAGACTGAAAGGGTGCGTCTTATGCCTGTCACACTTGATTTATTTCAGAAAAAAATTCAAGAGGGTACTTCGATCTGGCTTTTTACAACAAAACTTTGTCCAGACTGCCGGCGTCTTAAAGTGTTCTTCCCCGAACTCATCACGCATTATCCTCACTTCTATTATGAAGAAGTTGACGCTGAAGAATCAAGTGAACTTGCTTATCACTTAGGTATATACGGTGTCCCCAGCATGGTTGCCTTTCATCGCGGTCTAGAGATTGCTCGCTATGCAAGCCGATTACCGAAACCGCGAGAACAAGTTGAGCAATTTTTAAAACGCGTTCAACAAATTGCTTCAGCGTTGGATGAAACATTTGCAGAAAAGAAAGGTGAGTCCTCGTGAGCGCATCCTCTGCACGTACCATCTTCCGACAATCGATTGACAGTTATTTTTTAAAGCGCACCATCGATCTTCGAATGTTTATCCCTCCGCACATCGAACCATCAAAACAACTTAAGGACGGTAGCTATCCTTTGAAGGACGGTAGGCTTCCTTCCTACACCAAGGATCACCCTCCTCAAGAACACAGCCAACCCCTAGACACGAACCCAGAGTCATTTCCTCCGTACCCCATCATCTATACGCAAGATGGGCAGTATTTTTTTATGTACGGTCGTATTGCTACCATTGCACAAAGCGCAATCGAAAACGGAACACTTCCACCCTTTTATATCGTATCGGTTGATATCGATCTTTCCAAGCGCCAAGCTTGGTATCATCCCGATGGAGCAGAACATGAAGCTTATCGAGCTTTTTTTATAGAAGAACTTCTCCCGAATGTAGAAAAACGTCTGCCACTCCCTGATCGCGGCATGCGTCGCGTTCTGGCAGGCGACTCCCTGGGCGGAACAGTTTCCTATCAGCTTGTTCTCAATCGACCAGACTTATTTCAAGGTCTCATCGGCCTATCGACTTTTTTTCCAGAACAACTTATCACCACATTAAAAGCGAACGCCATGCGTTTACGACACCTTCGTTTGTTTGAATATGTAGGAAAAGGCGAAGCAGGCGTTGAGACGCCACTCGGTACGGTCGATTTTATCGCGCAGCACCGTGCTGTGCAGGCCATCTTAACAGCCCATCTGCCGCATGCGCGTTTCGTGGAAAGAGAAGGTGTGCACACTTGGGGATCGTGGCAAAAGATTCTCCCTGAGGCGCTTTACGCCATGTTTGGAGCGATTCATCGATAACGCACAGATGTGACCGGGGAGCAAATCAAACATTAAGAAACAAAAACGCCCGCCCCTTTTCAGAGACGAGCGTTTCTAAAGCATATCTTATGAATGAGCCCCTTGATGGACTTCAACGCTTTCCGGATCCGTCTCTTCTAAAAGCGCTTTGGCCCGATCAACTTCTTCTTGTGTCCCATGAGCGATGACAAGATATTTCCCACCTTTGATCTCTGACTCATATTTAAGAATGTGTTGATGCGACACACCCCAACCGACGAGCGCTCCCAACAGTCCACCGCTCGCAGCACCGACCGCAGCACCTTCAACACCACCTAATAGCATCGAAGCCAAAGAACCGATCACCATCACCGGTCCAACTGCCGGTACCCAGAAAAATCCTGCCCCTACCAGCAACCCAAACAGCCCACCGACCCACGCACCCGTTCCCGCTCCCGTTTTGGCAACATCACCAGCAGTCACGAACCGTTCCGCAATGCATGGACAAATGTCCCGGTTGCTTCCTGCTTCTTCGATGAGGTGCTCGTAGACCGGGTCTCCCCGTTCCGCCGCAGAACCCATCTCCCGAGGCTACTTCCCGTGGAACTCACGGTAGAGTCGTCTACACACCAACTGCCATGGCAAATCGTAGAAGATTCTTCGCCGCATTTTCGTCCCGATCGTGGTGCGCGCCGCACATTGGACACGCCCACGCCCGGACAGAAAGTGGAAGTTCCGAAAGAATGTGTCCACAGGATGAGCATGTCTTCGATGTCGGCTCAAAACGGTCGGCTTTCACAATCTGCACGCCCTGAAGCTTGGCTTTCGCTTCAAGAAGTGTCCGAAAAGTGCCCCAGCCGACATCGGCGATGTGCCGTGCAAGATGCTTATTCTTTAACATTCCTGCAATGTTTAAATCCTCAAGCGCGATCACAGGATGCGTACGTACAAGTTTGGTTGTGATCTTGTGGAGAAAGTCCATCCTGATGTTTCGAATCCGACGGTGAAGTCGCGCCAGTTGAAACCGGGCTTTTTCGTAGTTTTTCGTGCGCTCCTTCAGTCTCCCTTGAGCGTCCCGCACGCCCCGGCGGGAAAGCCGCCGCTCACGCCTTTTCAGTCGTCGAAGCGCCTTACCCAAAGGCTTAGGTGCGTTGATTTTCGTTGTTCCATCTTTCCAAGCGATCGTGGCAAAACTCTCAAGCCCAACGTCAATGCCAATCGCATCCCCGCAAGGAGGAATCGGCGGCACAATTTCTTCTTCTACCGTAAGGCTTACAAACCACCGATCAACTTCGCGGCTTATGGTCGCGTGTAGGATGCGTCCATCTGGGAAATAAGATTTCTTACCATCTTTCTTCCGACGGACAGGCTTCTCCTTCAAACGCACCGCGCCGATTCGTGGAAGCACAATGTGGCGCGCCTTTTCGGGATAGCGCCGATCACTTCCGTCCAGAAGGAGACGAATCGTGCCGGAACTGTTTTCCAATCGAAAACTGTCCCGTCGGTCGTGTTTGCGGCGGAACTTTGGATAGCCACTTTTCTTGCCTTTCTTGAGTGCACGAAAGAAATTCTTAAACGCCTTTTCCAAATCTCGAAGCGCTTCCTGTGGCGCCCACTTGGATACCTCATACATCCACGGGAAGTCCGTCTTCTTGAGTCGGTTCAGTTCCCGATGGAGTTCGATGGCGCTTGTTCTACGTTTTTCGGTTTCGTAAATTTCCTTCCAACGTGCCAGTCCCCAGTTGTAGGCAAAGCGCGCCGCACCAGCATGTTTGGCAAAGAGAATTCGCTGCTCCGTATTGGGATCAAGTTCATAACGATAGGCTCTATATATCTTCATCTTGAAGGGCCTCCAATGCCGCATTTGCCC
>JAVERJ010000078.1:0-8410 GCA_034007185.1 Candidatus Carbonibacillus sp.
GTGGCGATAACACCTAAGCGTCTTTTAAGCGGTATCTATGGAAACCTGTGTGGCGGGCTCAAGCGATGAGAAAGACGTATCTTTTAGGAAGCGTCGAGCCCGTCTCCGACACAGGCAGTCTGATCGATTGAAAATCATAGGAACGGGGTTGATGAATCGTGCGCATACCCTTAGACCATCCATCGGCATTAACCGGCCCTTCAAAGTCTTCCGAAAATATCCATACGTCTCAGCCTGATGTTATTAGCCACACTTGGATTGTACAAATCATGGCCACGATGCAGGATGCACAAGGTCAATTGCTTCCTGTTCTCATCGATCCCGTACTTGATGCTAAAACGTACGCATTTGCGCAGTCAACACCGCATCTTGTGATCCGTCATGCGGCATGGGGTGCTGCAGATGTTGAGGGAGAAGCTGCACTCGTTTTTTACGGATTTACAGACGATGTTACGTTAGAGATCGTTTTTCCCGAGAACGTCATCGTCGGCGCCAATCGAAACGTACAAACATGGGATATTCTTTTATCGATGGCGCCCAATGCTTGGTTTTTGGCTGGCAGTGACGGACGTGTTGCACCTCAACTGCTTTTTTATGTCGAAGGGGATACGCCCGATTTATTCATGTCAACGCTAGAAACGTTTTTTGATCGTTTACTCGCTTTAGACCTCAGTCATGATGCTTCAATTGATCCAGCCACCAAAACAATTCGTGATTATTTATTGGATGATGGTCGTGCCCAATCATGTCAGTGGGTCCCTCCGCAGCATTGATCGTCTATAGATTGTCTATAGATTATAGAGATGAGCATGTATGGTTCACGAAGGGATTGTCCAGGGAAAGAGGTGCTGTCTAACCATGCTTAAAACGCGAGCGCTCAAGCAAGCACTTAAGAAAGTGATCGATCCCGAACTCGGTGAAAATATTGTAGATTTGGGCATGGTTGAGCGGATTGAGTGGAAAAAAAATGGCCACCTGCATCTTACCATCGCGCTTACCACGCCACTTTGTCCCCTTAAAGAGACCTTACAAGAACAAATAGAAAAGACTCTACGCCTTACGTTTCCCCAATCACCCCCTTCAGTTGAGATTACGTGGGGGGAACTGTCAAACGATAAGAAAAAAGCATTGTCCGATCGGCTGATGGATCGTCACATTGTATCGAACCAGCTCATGGCAAAAATCTATCAAAAAAATCCATTACTCCGTATTTTAACCGTTATGAGTGGAAAAGGAGGCGTGGGCAAATCAACGCTTACTGCCAATCTCGCCATCGCTTTTGCCGAACAAGGATTAAAAGTAGGGGTCATTGACGCCGACATGTACGGTTACACGTTACCACGCCTTGTTGGTTTAAAGGGTGCTGTCGTCATTGACGCGATGACCGTACCACCTTTGGCTTATGGTGTGCGTTGGATGTCTCTGGGGCTTTTTCAGGAACGTAATCTCCCTGTATTATGGCGCGGTCCAATGCTTGGAAAAACGTTACGCCATTTTGCTAATGAAGTATACTGGGGAGAATTGGATCTCTTGCTCATTGACATGCCGCCCGGCACAGGCGATATGGCTTTAGATGTCGCCGAACTTTTTCCCAAAAGACGCTATGATGTCATTGTCACCACGCCAGAAAAAGAAGCAAGTTATATCGCTGAACGTGCAGCCGGTATGAGTCAATTGGCCAAAAGTCAGGCTGATGTGACGCTCTTAGGCATCATTGAAAATATGTCGTACCATATATGTCATCACTGTGGTGAAAAAGAAGCATTGTTTGGTATCGGCGGTGGCGCATCGGTTGCTGAGGCATTAAACGTGCCGTTGCTCGCTCAAATTCCGTTTGCACCGCGCGGTGGTCTCTATGTGCATCAACCCATCTTGAAAGAAGCGATGATCGATCTAGCCCAAACATTGTGGTCGATGATAGAATCTCGTGTACAGCTAGAACACATACGATAATATTGATACGATACGATCTAGATGATGAGGCGATACCTCAACAGGATGACGCTGTAAGGTCATGCTGTTGAAAAATTTCTTATCTATCCATTCTATCCATGCTAAATGTATAAAGACCATCGATAACATAGGGGAGAGGGAGAACATGGATCTTGGGTATATCATCTTATTGTTTGCCATTGGTTTTATCGCCTCACTCATCTCAGGGATGGTAGGGATAGGCGGTGCAGTGATTAAATATCCATTGTTATTACTCGTTCCTCAGCTCTTTGGCTACGCCGCCTTTACAGCCCATGAAGTGAGCGGATTGAACGCGATTCAAGTTTTTTTTGCGACATTGGCGGCTGTTTTTGCTTTGCGCAACGAAGATGTATTAAATATGAAGCTCATTCTTTACATGGGGACAGCCGTATTATTTGGCAGTTTTATAGGCGGTTATGGCGCGCAGTTTTTAAGCAACGAAACTGTAAATATTGTTTTTATTGCACTGGCCTTTACAGCGCTGGTCATGATGTTCATACCAAAACCAGACATTGAAGGGGTTCCATATGATCAAGTGACCTTTAATCGATGGCTTGCTGCCGGGAGTGCTTTTTTCGTTGGTTTATTTTCCGGGGTTGTAGGGGCTGGGGGTGGTTTTATTTTAGTACCGATCATGCTTCTGATTTTACGCATTCCAACACGGATGACGATAGCGACATCGTTGGCTGTAGCCTTTTTAAACTCAATCGGTGCGACAGTTGGCAAAATCTTAGCCAATGAAATTATCTGGGGTCCAGCCATTGTTCTGGTTATCGCCAGCATTTTGGGTGCACCGGTTGGTGCCAAGCTTACAAAAGTTTTCCAACCAAAAACGCTTCAATACATTCTGACGGCGCTCATTGCTTTAACCGTTTTTAAGATGACATACGATATTATCTTTCCAGTCACTGAAATTCCAACGGATGTGCCTGTGCCAGAAAGCGTTCCGGAATCTTGATGAAAGGACGGTGATTCGATCATGATTCGACAAACGATTGTCGTTCGACTTCATCCCAAAGACAAGGACAAAACATATACGTTAAACGGAAAGGATACCTTCATCTTTGAAGATCAAGATGAAGAAACGGTTCGTCAATGGTTAAAAGAAAATGCATTTGATACCGATGCTTATACATTATACTGGCAATACCACCGCGCTTGGGGTTATTTATAATCAAAAAAAAATTGGATGGTTCAGGTGATCCATCCAATCATTTTTATGGTTGAATCTCTATCTAAGAAATCTAAGAAGGATTAGAGATGTTTTAAAAAGAAGTTGTTAAAATCCAGACCAATAATCTTTAAACCATACGGCAGACATGAGGTACCCTAATGGAACATTGATAAGCACGCCAATAGTAAAAGCCGCGAGAGGTTTCCAACCCGATGCGGTTAATTCACGAAAGCGTGTCGTCAGACCAATCGATAAGAAGGTAAAGATGAATGTCCAGTTACGTAACGTTTTAATAGGAGCGATCACCAGTGGATTCAAACCATTTTTGACGACCTCTGGCGGTAGAGAAAGTGCAACGAGCGTTAAGATCATCGAAGCGATGAAAAAGCCAAGAACAAATTTTGGAAAGCGCCACCATATTTCCATAACATTCGCTTTTTCGTTGTTTTTTGTTTCCCAGCGTGTTGTGGCGATGACAGCCATGATCAGTGCCCAAATGCCTACCCAAATATCGCGTCCTACAACTTTTAGGAGTGTAAAAGTTTGAATGGCTGCCTCATCACCGACCGCAGCTGCTGCTGCAAAACCAGCCGCATCTGCGAACTCTGACGTACCAATCCACGCACCAGCCACGCCGGGCGGAAGACCGAGTAGACGACTGGCAAACGGTAAGAAAAAGATCATAATCAGGGCCCAAACGACAACAAGTGAAATGCTGATGGATACATGCTCTTTCCGAGCTTTGACCGCACTACCGAGTGCAATACTACCCGAGACGCCGCAGATTGACCCTCCTGCTGCAAGGGTTGTCGCAAAGCGGCGATCCAAGTGAAACAGTTTAACCGCTGCCCAAAAAATTGTAAGAAAGGTAACAATCGAAATGATACTGGCTTGAAAGAAGGCGATTGGACCGGCTTGGATGATAAGGGTAAATGGAAGCGTTGCGCCAAGCAAAACGATTCCTGTTTTGACATAATATTCCGTGCGAAAGACATCGTAAAACCAAGTGGGAATAGGGAAGAAGTTGCTCACAATAAGACCGAATAAGAGAGCGAGGAGCGGCGCTTCGAGGCTAAGATCAACAGCAACTTTCCAGTTCCCAACGACTTGGATGAACAGTGCAATGATGAATAATATGATAAACCCTGGAACAAATGTTTTGATAGAAAAGCCCATGATACGACTGCTCAGTGTAAAAAGAAATGTAAAAATTAGAAATAAACCGATATAACCTAGCCAATGTGTGCTGAGATGTTCCCATACAGTTGTGATATCCGTCCATGCAGGTGGTGATAAGGCCCAAGCTTTAATCGATCCACCGAGACCATAACTGATGAGCGCTATAATCATTAAAAACAAGCCCATCCAAATCGCCCAGTAGTCTTCTTTGAGCCATAGGTCACTCAACCGACTTCTCGCCTTTGGCATTGGTTTGTTGTCTTGCTGTAAAGGTTTTGGATGATCCAGTTGTTGCATGTTTTTACCTCCTTTGGAATGTAACATGATGGTTAACTTTGTTCGACTGCAAAGCATTGTAAACGCTCGCATAATCAATATATTCAAAAAATATACTGAAGACAATGTATATGATTATGAATAATACACAAATCTCATATGTCGATACAATTGTTCCAAAATGCTTCCTAATCCTATCGCATGCTTTTGTAAGGCATATAAAGGAGGTACCCGATCATGATTTGTGGTATCATCTTGGTTGACCATCATGTCTTAAGAAGGGAAGGTTTAAAAAAAATTATTTTGGAAGCGGGAACATTTGATCTTATTGGTGAATACACCTCTATAAACCATTTTTTACATGATGGCATTTCTAATTTCACAGATCCTTCCCATTCAGATACATCGATATTATTGATCACGCCTTGGAAACTCAACGACGGAAATGCCTTATCGTTGAACGATCATATGCGATCAATGATACGGGAGGATTGCCATCATAGAAATAAAAACAAAATATGCAATGCATTATCTGTTGTGATCGATGATGTGTTCGATGATGTTTTGTTGCGGTCAGCTTTTGAAAGGGGCATTGGTGGTTGGATCGTACCGTCCACCCATCCGTATCACATCTGTCTTGCCCTTAGGCAAATTGCTTCTGGACAGCGTCTTGTGCTCGTCCAACCGATGTTTAAAGAATCGTTCCCTTTAGACGAGGAGGAATGGAGGATTTTGTGCGCACTTGCCCGCCATCCCCATCAACAGCATATTGCGGAAAAACTTTTCATGAGTCGCTCGACACTTCATCGCCGTATTCGAACGATCTTAGAGAAGTTAAATGTCCCGACGATAGAAAAAGCGTTGATGGTTGCCGCCTGGCATGGGTGGATTTCACCATTTGACAGTGATTATGATATAATACACCCACAGATGGTACAAAGTGATATAAAAAAAGAAACACACTATAAAGAACATGTTTAATATGTATGACCGACACGAGGGGGCAGCGCGTTTGTATTTCGATGCACGTCTACGGACAGTCTTAAAAAAACCGTGGATCATTTTAGAACGTCTGCCTTCCTCCTATGCACCGAACAACCTTCCATTGCTTCACCATGATCCGTCGATCGTTCCTAATATAGCCCGCTTAACCGGGATTGACTTTCGAGCATGGCAGGCATTTGCGTTGGAAGAGACACTCTTACATCAAGTGCATTGGCTTAACGGAAAGGGTTATCCAACAGTACATATATGGCAAGGAGGACCGAGTGTGATCCTTGGTCATCAAGATACGCGTCTTCCTGCGCTCGAACGCGCGCTATACGCCTTGTTAGAGCAGGGATTTTCTTTTTTTGTACGACCTTCGGGGGGGAGGTTAGTCGTTCAAGATGATGGTGTTATCAACATTAGCGTGATCTTACCTGACCGTTCGCTTCGAACCGTATCCCTTACGGAGACGTTTCTCTGGATGGCGCATTGGCTCAGACGCGCGCTTCATTTATTGGGGTATCGTACCAACATTGGCGAAGTCAACGGTTCTTACTGTCCTGGACAATATGATGTCGCAATATACGATTCGATTGATCAACATGAGCACCAACAAGAAAACACGCCCGATGTTCACACCATTAAGAAAGTGGCAGGCATCGCGCAACGTCGTATAGAAAGCGGTGTTCTTCTTGTAGCCTTTTTGAATATGCACGCTTGTGAGCATGCACGCGGGGAGATCGCGCACCTTTTTTATCGTTTGGCAGGCGCAGAGACAGAAGTTATCCGTCATACGGTCTCAGCGGCGACAAGAAGCCAATTGAATATTGAACCGTCTAAGATGACCTCTTTGTACGTCAAACCTGTTGATCAAAATGAAAAAAATTTTTTGCGAAAAAATGTCATTTCTGCATTGATTCGGGCTTTAAAAGATACGGGTCATGACATCATGTACCATCATTTTTACAACGATGTCGAAGCCATTCATGGCATAAGCCAACGATGTGTGAAGGACGAATCCATCGGTCGATCGGACAGCGAACAGTGTGATGAAGATGAAAAAGGAAAAAAATTTCAGTCATACTGGCATCAATCCTTGGTTAAAGTGAGCCAAGCGACACAGCATCTTTTTCATCGTCTATCGCTTCAACCTGTGCTTCCGAGACAGCTTTAATGCCATATCACGATCGATGCTCGTATACACGATCATATACACGTATGAACACATGGAATTCGACAGAGAACAGAGAACTGAAAACAGAAAACAGAGAAAGGATGCTTTAGATGAATCCATGGACAAGTTGGCGATATATAGAAACGTGGGATGCACCCGGTGCATATCATATGGCATTGGATGAAGCAATGGCCATCTTGGTTGGTAAAGGGCAATTACCACCGACGCTCAGACTTTATACTTGGCAGCCAGCAGCGCTTTCTTTAGGTATGCATCAAAATCTCTATCAATCGATTGATCGAGAAAGGGCTCGCACTCTAGGCGTCGATATTGTTAGACGACCCAGTGGTGGAAGAACGGTCTTTCACGATATGGAAATAACGTATTCCATTATTTTACCGGAATCCATGCCGGGTATTCCCCGTTCAATTCGTGAAGCGTTTCGTCTTTTAACGCAAGGGCTCGTTCAAGCCTATCATCTTTTAGGCATCACACAAGCATCCCTCCATGAACCACCTCAACATACACAAAAGACTCATAAAACCAACTCACCAGTCTGTTTTGAAGATCCGGGGGAGAGCGAACTGGTCATCCATGGGAAAAAAGCGGCCGGAAGTGCGCAGGCGCGTTTACATGGCGCCCTCTTACAACACGGTTCCGTACCGCTTCGTTATGATGAAGATAAAATGTTTCAGCTGTTTTATTTTCCAGACGATACGACGCGCACCAAAGCGTTTCAACGGTTTCGTGAGACAGCAACAAGTATTGAAGCGTCATTAGGAAAAACCGTTTCACCGGAGATGTTAAAAATGGCCTTGCGCGATGGTTTTGCGCGTGCCCTCGGTGTTCAGTGGACCGATGATCGCCTCACCGATGAAGAAATACGCCTGGCAGAGAAGCTTTATCATGAAAAATATACTACAGAGGCGTGGACATATCGTTCATAGGACCGATTCGCTGCGCGCTTACCGGTCTTTCATATGTGCTTCAAAGGCTTTTTGTAAGCGTTGAGTGACGGCGTCTTTATGCTTGATGTCCAACGTCCGCTCATCCACCATCACAACAGGTGTCACTTCTAATGTTGTACTCGTAAGAAACACTTCATCGGCAGTAAGCAAGGCATCGATGTTAAATGGTCTTTCTACAAACGGTATGGCAAGTTGACGGATGAAATCAATGACGATGCTTCGGGTGACACCATTTAAAATGAATTCATTGGCTGGATGTGTCCAAACGACACCCTTGCGGACGATAAAGACGTTGGCGGCAGTCGCCTCCGTGACGATGTCTGCGCGATGTAAAATCGCTTCATGATAGCCTTTCGCCTCTGCGTTTTGTTTTGCTAAGACATTTCCAAGAAGATTGACCGTCTTAATATCAACGCGCGACCAACGAAGATCAGGGTGAAGGATCACTTTTGCCCCCAGTTGTATTAACTCTGGGCGAGGATACGCTTGCACATACATCAGCATGTTCGGTTCAAGAGGTGCTTTCGGAAAACCGTGTGAACGTGGATAGGTGCCTCGCGTTATTTGTAGATAGACAATACCGTCCTGTTGGGTAAGGTTTTCTCGTTCGATGAGATCATACATGATCTGTTCCAAACGATCGATCTTCAATTGATCATTATGAAGAAGGGGAGTCGG
>JAVERJ010000080.1:0-8393 GCA_034007185.1 Candidatus Carbonibacillus sp.
TATCTCACACCGCTTAAGGAAAAAATTGACGTTCTTAAGACCATGGGACTCGATCGGCTTTATATCATCCATTTTACGCCTGAAGTCGCTGCACTTACCCCCCGTGATTTTATTGAAACATTTCTCTTGCCCCTTCATATTCGACATTATGTTGTCGGCTTTGACTTTCGTTTTGGGCATAAGGCGAGCGGGCGTCCAGAGGATCTCATCACCGATGCTCATATCGGGCTGACCGTCGTCCCCCCTGTCTCATCGATGGGGATGCCTCAAAAAGTTGCCTCTTCGACGATTCGTGAAGCGCTACAAAAAGGCGACGTCGAACAAGCGCATGTCTTACTCGGTCGTCCATATCGTTTGCGTGGGTTAGTGATTCGTGGCGCAGGTCGCGGGCATACGATTGGCTTTCCCACCGCCAATCTTTTGCTGACGGAACCATATGTGCTGCCTAAAAGCGGTGTATATGCTGTGCGTGTTCAAAACAGTAAGGGCTTATCTGAAGACGGAGAAACGTGGTTGGCAGTGATGAACATTGGTACCAAACCGACGGTTGAGGATCATGCCCCCCTTTCACTCGAAGTGCATCTCCTAGACTATACGGGTGACCTGTACGGACAAGACCTTCAGGTGACCTTTCTCTTTCGCATTCGCGACGAGCAAAGATTTTCAAGCATTGAAGCGTTAAGCGCGCAGATTCAAAAAGATGTGCAGTTTGCGAAAGAACGTTATCTATGGTATACTTCTTTAGGTTCAGACAAACCGTAGCTTGGCGTTTCGCCACCCCAGCGACCGCTCGGCTGACGGGGTTCATTCGGAAAGAGGGGTGAACGACATGGCACTAACACCTGAGAAAAAACGTGAAATCATTGAAAAATTTAAGATTCATCCGAGCGATACCGGTTCTCCAGAGGTCCAGATCGCGATTTTGACGGAACGGATTGACGAGTTAAACAGTCATCTTAAGACGCACGCCAAGGATCATCATTCACGGCGCGGTCTTATGAAAATGGTCGGCCACCGGCGCAACTTGCTCAATTATTTGCGCGATCAAGATGTGGCCCGTTATCGTGCCTTGATCGAAAAGCTCGGTCTACGCAGATAAAAACGGGGGAAAACCCCGTTTTTTTCATATCAAGGTCAACGATCTGCCCAATCCATGGTTGTTTGAAGCATATGATTGTTTGGATTGGATCATATTTGGACCATCGATCGATGAGGATGTTAAAGGAGGGTTTGTAGGCGCGCATGGAAGTTTTTTCTCTCGATATTGCTGGCAAAACGATGCAATTCGAAATCGGAAAATACGCCAAACAAGCGAGTGGGGCTGTTCTCGTCCGTTTTGGAGACACCGCTGTTTTGTCCACAGTTGTAGCCTCCAAGGAGCCTAAAGATACCGATTTTTTTCCACTCACGGTGAACTATGAAGAGCGCTTATATGCTGTCGGTAAAATTCCAGGTGGGTTTATCAAGCGGGAAGGTCGGCCGAGTGAAAAGGCCATCTTGACCAGTCGGCTCATCGATCGACCCATTCGTCCCCTGTTTCCAGAAGGGTTTCGCCATGAAGTGCAGGTTGTCAGTCTTGTGCTTTCGGTTGATCAGGAGTATCCACCAGAGATCGCGGCGATGATCGGTTCATCCATGGCTCTTACGATCTCGGATATCCCTTTTGACGGACCCATTGGCGGGGTGCTTATTGGGCGGATTGACGGAAAGTTGATCATCAATCCGGGAGCTTTGGAACAAGAAAAAAGTGATTTGCATCTCGTGGTGGCAGGGACGAAAGATGCCATCAATATGGTTGAAGCAGGTGCGAAGTTCGTTCCGGAAGAGGCCATGCTGGAAGCAATTGCTGAAGCACATAAAGTCATTCAGACGATCTGTGACTTTCAAGAAGAGGTTCGAGCAAAAGTCGGAAAACCGAAACGGGATGTGGTCTTATACGATATACCGCTTGATATTCAGACAGCGGTGCGCGCCTATGCACAAGAGAAGATGGTCCAAGCCATTCAGACCGTCGACAAAGCGGCGCGGCAAGAAAACATAGACGCGGTGATTCAAGAGACCAAAGAAGCGCTTTTGGAGCAGTTCCCGGAAGAAGAACAGCAAAAAATGGTCGCCGATATGCTCGATCGACTCGTCAAAGAAGAAGTACGACGTCTCATCACGGTAGAAAAAATTCGTCCCGATGGGCGGGCGCTTGATGAGATTCGGCCCATTACCAGTGAAGTTGGCGTTCTTGCCCGCACACACGGCTCAGGTCTTTTTACGCGGGGTCAGACACAAGTTTTATCCGTCTGTACGCTCGGTGCGCTGGGCGATGTGCAAATTTTAGATGACCTCGGTTTGGATCGGGAAAAACGTTTCATGCACCACTATAATTTCCCGCCATTTAGCGTTGGAGAAGCACGGCCACTCCGAGCGCCGGGGCGACGGGAGATCGGTCACGGGGCGTTAGGTGAGCGTGCGCTAGAGCCCATCATCCCCAGTGAAGAATCGTTTCCTTATACGATTCGTTTAACAAGTGAAGTGTTGGAATCCAACGGTTCTACTTCTCAGGCGAGCATTTGTGCTTCTACTTTGGCTTTGATGGATGCAGGTGTCCCGATCAAAGAACCAGTTGCTGGGGTGGCGATGGGTCTGGTCAAAGAAGGGGATCATTACACCATTCTCACGGACATTCAAGGGATGGAAGATCATCTCGGCGATATGGACTTTAAAGTGGCGGGGACGCGCGATGGTATTACGGCACTGCAAATGGATATTAAAATTAAAGGTATCACCATGGACATCTTGCGAGAAGCGTTGGAGCAAGCGCGACGCGGCCGACTTTTTATCTTGGATAAGATGATGGAAGCCATTGATCGACCGCGACCGCATCTATCACCGTTTGCACCGAAAATCTTGTCGATGCGGATTCACCCTGATAAGATTCGAGAAGTCATAGGTCCAGGGGGGCGCGTCATTAATAAGATCATCGAGGAGACGGGTACGAAGATCGACATTGAACAAGATGGACGGATTTATATCGCATCACCCGATCCAGCTATGAATGAAAAGGCCAAACAGATTATCGAAGGTCTTGTCCGAGATGTCGTCGTTGGTGAGACATATCTCGGTACCGTTAAGCGCATAGAAAAATTTGGTGCGTTTGTTGAAGTTGTACCAGGTAAAGAAGGGCTGGTACACATATCGCAACTTGCACCGACGCGTGTTGCAAAAGTTGAAGATGTTGTCAAAATCGGTGATACGATCCTCGTTAAAGTGACGGAGATCGACGATCAAGGTCGTGTGAATCTCTCGCGCAAGGCTGTGATCATGGAAGAGGCAGCCAAAAATAATTCATCGACGTCTTAAAGCCTCCCCGAACGCACTCGGGGTTTTTTTACTTCAAACGTTTAATGATCTATGATAAGGATAAACGACGTGGGCATCCATGGGCTTCATAAAGGAGGGGTGTTATTGGAGGTCGTGTTCCATCCAACCGGTGCCCATCTCCTTTTGGAAAACCTTCCGGGTGTCCGTACAATAGCCGTGGGTTTTTGGATAAAGATCGGGTCTCGTCAAGAACATGAAGATGAAGCAGGCATTGCCCATCTTTTAGAACATATGGTGTTTAAAGGGACAAAGAAGCGAAGTGGGAAAGATATTGCGCTCATCTTCGATCGTCTCGGTGGCGATGTCAACGCCTATACAACGAAAGAATACACAGCATTTGTCGGTCGATTTTTGCCAGAACACCTGGCGGAAGGCACGGCGCTTTTATTGGAGATGATCAGTGCGCCAAAGTGTAAGGACGAGGAACTTCGTCGGGAACGAGAGGTCATTTTGGAAGAATTGGCGCAAGTTTCCGATGATCCCGTAGAAGTTGTACACGATTTGGGTGAAGCGCTTTTTTTTGGTGAACATCCGCTGGCTCGACCGATTATTGGCCGTGAAGAAACCATCCAGCGCATGACGTGTTCGAAGCTGTGCGCTTTTTGGCATGCACATTATCGGCCAGAGAATCTGGTGGTGGTGTTGGTCGGTGCGCTCGATTCAAATGTCGTCGGTCCAATCTACGAGATCATCGACAACACATTGAAGCGCTGGGCACAACGCCATCAAGAAGACAGTCCAAGCACGCTTCTTTTTGCCAAGAATCCACAGTTGGACGTGGCGTCCGACGAGACGACGCCGATGTTTCATTCAACAGTCTATGACGCATCAATGATCCATGCCAATGAATGGACCCGTACGGATGATCGGTATAAGCGCATCAACTGGCCGGATCTTGCTCAAAGTCATCTTTTGTATGTATTCCCGGGGCTTCCTTTCGGGCATCCGGATATGCCCATTTTGAGCGTGTTGAACACCATGCTTGGCGGATCGATGAGTTCGAGGTTATACCAAGTTTTGCGAGAAGAAGAAGGGCTTGTTTACGACGTATACACGGATGCGGTTTACTACAAAGATCACGGGTATCTGAAGCTTTATGCCGCAACACGGAGTAACTTAGAGCATCAAGTCCGTGGCCACATACAAACATGTCTTGAAAGCATACGGACCAAAGGGTTTCGGGCTGATGAAATCGATTTGGCTAAGGAGACATTGCGGAGCGCTCTCATTTTGGCGTCTGATGGACCTCTGGGACGCTTGGAGAAGCTCGGTGTTTATGGTGTTTACGGTATGAACGTGGACCATCTAGAGGATGAAATTGAGCGATTGATGCGTGTACAACTTGAAGATGTTCACCGTCTTTTACAAATCATGCTTGCGCATTCACCAGTGCTGGCCATTGTCGGTCGTGAGCCAGCAGATGCGTAAAGAAAATGTTTAGCAAGATGAACAAAGGAGATAGGAAGATGTCCAAAATAGACGCTTACGATATGTTGACGACACCGTTTGAAATCGGCGTGCGTTGGTTAAGAAACGATCGTTCCTCCGAAGGGCGCTTACCTTTTTATGCAACGGCAGGCGCAGCAGGGATGGATCTCATGGCTTGTCTCGATGAACCGGTCATACTTCAGCCTTTCGAGCGTGCACTCATTCCAACGGGGTTAGCGCTCCTTATGCCTGGCCCCCATGTGGTGGCGCTTGTATTTGCTCGCAGTGGCCAAGCTTACAAACGAGGCCTAGCCATGGCCAACGGTGTTGGTGTGATTGATAGCGATTATACGGGTGAACTCAAAGTTTTGGTGATCAATCAAAATCCCCAAACGGCGCTTAAGATTGTCGATGGCGAACGTATTGCACAGGTTCTTTTTATGCCTGTGTATCGGGTCAAACCTGTGTGGGTCGATGAGGTACCGGAGACGGAGCGTGGAGAAGGCGGCTTTGGCTCGACCGGTTTTCATATGCCATAAATGTTTATGCTGTTGTCGACATAATCTTTTCGCTCTCGGCATACATTGTTAAAAAAAAGTATAGGGTGAGGGCGAGGAGGCGTCACATGCGCTTTAGCGAAATGGCTGGAAAAGAAGTTGTAGACTTAACAAGTGGGGAACGATTAGGAATGATTCACGAATCGGATCTTCTTGTCGATCCAGCAAGCGGGCGTATTGGGGCGATCGTTTTGCCGCTGAAAGGTGGTTGGTTCCGGCGAACGCAGGGCGAAGTAGCGATCCCTTGGGAAGCGATTCAAACGATCGGCACCGATCTGATTATCGTATCTTTAAAGGACAGTCGTTATGGTGTTATGGAATCTTAATTGGAACCGTTCATGGTAAGGACAAGGAACAGAAGGCTTAGGCAGTTCATAAGCTATGGGTGCACGCACATGTGCACCCATTTTTTATGTTGTGAGATAGGTGGGAGACGATGATTCTTACAGGTTACAAGGTGTTGATTTTCGGTGGAGACAATCGCCATTTAGAGATTGCCCGCTTACTCTCCGAACGTGATGCAACTGTTGCTCTGGTTGGTTATGATAATCTCCGCACGCCTCTTCCCGGCACGACGTTTTTAGATATGGAAGTTGTAAGTGAAGAATCGTTTGATGCATTGATCTTACCTGCTAAAGGAACGGATGAGGAAGGCACAGTCGATGCACTCTTTGACGCAAAAAAACTTATTTTAGATGATGCTTTGTTGAAGCGTCTTTCGGTGAAGTGTATTTTTACTGGGATTGCAGGAACGTATTTACGGTCTTTGGCGGAACGCCATGGTGTTCGTCTCATTCCTTTGTTTGATCGTGACGATGTCGCCATTTTAAATGCGATTCCCACCGTCGAGGGGGCACTTGCACTAACGATTCAGCATACCGATTTTACACTCCATGGCGCCAAAAGTTTGGTGCTGGGCTTTGGACGTGTCGGAATGACATTGGCTCGGACACTTCATGCCATCGGAAGTGATGTCTCTGTCGGTGCACGGTCGTCAGCCGATCTGGCGCGCGCGACAGAAATGCGTTTAAATCCTTTTCATCTTTCCTTGCTGAAAGAGCGAGTTGCTGAAGCTGATCTTTTGTATAACACCATTCCTCACCCGATGGTCACAGCGGAAGTGATCGCTCGCATGAAACAATCGAGTTTTATTCTTGATCTAGCCTCAGCGCCGGGAGGTACCGATTTCCGCTTTGCTGAAAAACGTGGGATTAAAGCTTTGCTGGCGCCTTCTTTACCGGGGCTTGTGGCGCCTAAAACCGCTGGTCGGATTATGGCAGATGTGATCAGCCAAATTTTATTAGAAGTTGTTTCTTAATTGAATAGTATTTTATATAAGATTATGAATATTAAAAAGGAGTGTTGACAATGGATTGGCAAGGTAAAACCATTGGTTTTGGGATGACGGGATCTCATTGTACCTATGAGGCAATCGTTCCTCCTTTAGAAGCGCTCATCGCAAAAGGGGCACGGGTGATTCCTATAGCCACGTACACAGTCCTCAATACCGACACGCGTTTTGGAACGGCCCATGGGTGGCGCGAACGGATCGAAGCGATCACAGGGGAGATGTTTCGAACGACCATTCCCGAGGTCGAGCCCTTTGGTCCCCAGAAAACGTTAGACATTATGGTCATAGCGCCCATGACTGGAAATTCCTTGGCCAAGTTTGCCAATGCCATGAATGATTCCCCTGTACTGATGGCGGCGAAAGCCACCATGCGTAACGGCTCGCCAGTTTTACTCGGCATTTCTACCAATGATGCTCTTGGTTTAAACGCTGTTCATCTCGGTCGTCTTTTGGCAGCAAAACATGTTTATTTTATTCCTTTTGGTCAAGATGACCCTTATCGCAAACCAAATTCACTGGTCGCCCGTATGGATCTGATGCTACCGGCCATCGAGCATGCTCTGCGTGGTGAGCAATTGCAGCCGCTGATCATCCCCTATGGATCATAAAGTGAAATGATCACCCGTTGAAACTCCCGTCTATCCAAGGTACAATGAAAGAATAAGTTGAAGATAGGGGGAGCGAGATGACTGTACAAGAAAGATCCTATCGCATTGCAATCGTTGGGGCAACTGGGGTCGTCGGACAAGAGATGGTGCGACAATTAGAAAAAAGTCGTATACCCGTCGCTTCGCTGAAACTGTTAGCATCGCCGCGGTCAGCGGGTAAGGTGATGTCCTTTCGAGGTGCAGCCTATCCTGTGGAAGTCGCTGATCCAGAGATCTTTTCTTCCGTGGACGTTGTCTTGATGAGCGCAGGAGGAACAACGGCACGGGCCTTGGCGCCCGAGGCGGTGCGACGTGGTGCGGTGGTCATTGATAACTCGAGTGCTTTTCGTTTGGACGAAACGGTACCACTCGTTGTCCCTGAAGTCAATCCGGAAGCACTTGCTTTACACCAGGGCGTGATCGCCAATCCTAATTGTTCAACGATTCAGATGGTTGTCGCCTTAAAGCCGCTCGCATCACATTATGGTTTAAAACGTGTGGTTGTTTCCACATATCAAGCTGTATCTGGGGCAGGTCAAGGCGCATTGTCGCAGCTTCATTCTGAGCTTGAAGCGGATCAAAAAGGCGTGACGGTCGAGCCGTCCTATCTTCCCGTTGCCTCCTTAAACGTTAAATACCCCATTGTTGATAATGTCTTACCGCAAATCGATAAATTTGAAGATAACGGTTTTACCTTTGAAGAGATGAAGATGATTCGAGAGACTCAAAAAATCCTTTCACAACCTGATCTTGAAGTTGCAGCAACGTGTGTGCGCGTCCCCGTGCGCGTCGGTCACGCTGAATCGGTCTATGTCGAATTAGAACGCCCGGTACCGCATATCGAGGCGGTCATGGATATACTCCGTGCCCAAGAAGGACTTATTGTATGGGATGATCCATCCGTGCAAAAATATCCCACACCGCTTTTGGTGCGGGGTGAAAATGAAGTGTACGTGGGTCGGGTGCGTCGTGATTTGTATCGAGAGAACGGTTTGCACCTGTGGATTGTAGCCGATAATCTGGTCAAAGGCGCGGCTG
>JAVERJ010000081.1:0-8377 GCA_034007185.1 Candidatus Carbonibacillus sp.
GAATCCCACGACGGAAGGAATGTATTTTGCCGAGCCCCGTGCCGCGTTGCGTAAACGCTCCAGTACGACAAGTTGGTTTTCAACGCATCCACCCATTGAAAAACGTATTGAACGATTGAAACACATGTAACTTTCCAATGCATTGGTTCATTTTCAAGGCTGTTGCGCACTTATTGATAAATGATCGTCTTTAACAACTTGTCTTACAAACGTATTGTTGTTATAATGACGTTGAAGTTGTTTCGATCTTAGTTTGTGCAGATAAGGGAATAGGAGGATGAAAAATGGCTTATGTCATAACCTCTCCGTGTATTGGAGCAAAGCACGGTGATTGCGTAGAGGTCTGTCCAGTCGACTGCATTCACGAAGGAGAAGATCAGTACTATATCGATCCAGATGTCTGTATCGATTGTGGAGCCTGTGAAGCGGTTTGCCCCGTATCGGCGATTTTCCATGAAGATTTTGTGCCTGAAGAAGAAAAGTCATTTATTCAGAAAAACCGCGACTTTTACAAAAAGTGATGACGGTCGCCTTAACCCATGTGTCTAAGTGATTTTGGGCACAAATATAGGCTGGTGGCAAGCGATCATGCAGAAAGATGAAAGCCTGTGTGTCCTCGGTACATAACGATGACAAGATCATCCGAGCCATTCATACAGGCATGAGAGCTTTGAATCCTTTACATCAGTGCATTGAATTGTTTATTTTTTACGATCGTATGCGATCCATGGTCTTTCAAAAGATAGCGCTTGCTATCTTTCTTTTTTTGTACGCTTGTGATAAGATGATCTCACGATAACAAAATGGTCTGAAAGAGCATCGTACGAGGAGACCGTACCCAACCCTTATGATGTGAGCGGTTAAATAGTGGAGTGTTCGATCGATTGCACAGGGACGGTACTCTGTTGATGATGTCACGCTTTTTGAGTAGATTGAACCATCTGATCCTATTGTATATTGGTGTCTGCTTCGATCCGGCTTGCGGACGGAGACAGTTCCATGGTATGTCCTACGTGACCTGTCCCTTTCGTTGGCCAACGAAAGGGACAGATTTTTTATGGGGAGGCGGTTGATATATGACCGAACGTAAAGCGCTTACAACGTTTGATCTCTTAAACATGAAACGTCGCCAGGAAAAAATTACAATGGTTACGGCCTATGATGCGCCTACGGCACGACTCGTCGAGCAAGCGGGGATCGATTTGATTCTCGTCGGCGATTCTCTTGGTATGGTCGTCCTTGGCTATGAGACAACCGTACCTGTAACCCTTGAGGCGATGATACATCATACCAAAGCTGTACGTCGCGGTGCACCGCATACGATGATCGTTGCGGATATGCCTTTTTTAACAGCGCATTACACGCCGGATGAAGTGCTCCGTGCAGCCGGTCGATTGTTACAAGATGCGGGTGCCCAAGCAGTCAAACTTGAAGGCGGTAAAGAGATTGCTGAGACCGTCGCTCGACTCACTCGCGCCGGTGTGCCTGTGATGGGGCATATCGGGTTAAAGCCACAAACGGTCTTACAAATGGGCGGGTATCGCGTTGCTGGCAAAGACGATGACGATCGAAATGCGTTAATCGAAGATGCTCGCGTTTTGGCATCGGCAGGCGTTTTTTCTATCGTGATCGAAGCTGTACCTGAGACGGTGGCCCAGATGATCACAGATGAGCTGACGATTCCGACGATCGGTATTGGTGCAGGGCGGTACGTCGATGGTCAAGTTTTGGTTTTTCATGATTTGATTGGTCTGACGTTTGGGCATCAGGCAAAATTTGTAAAACACTATGCGCATGTTCGTGAGACCATTGAGCAAGCCTTAATACAATATAGAGATGAAGTCAGGGAGGGTCTTTTTCCTGCACCGGAACACATCTATAAACTGTAACATCTGTAACATCGATGGGTGCTCCTTCCTGTATCCATCCAACGGCACACCTGTGGAACGCGAACGGTTCGCATCAGACATCCTTGCTGTGATGAGGTGAAACGATGTTGTGGCTTTCGACCAAGCAGGACCTTAAGCTATATATACAACAGATGCGTCAACAAGGGAAAAGCATTGGCCTCGTTCCGACGATGGGGTATTTACACGAGGGACATGAACGATTGATTCAAAAAGCACGCGTTCAAAATGATGCTGTCGTGCTGAGCATTTTTGTAAATCCAACACAATTTGGACCACAGGAAGATTTTTCAAAATACCCACGTGATCTCCAGCGTGATCGGCAGATTGCCGAAAACAATGGTGTTGATATTGTCTTTCAACCGGATGTGGAAGAGATGTATCCCCATCCGTTAGAGGTTACGGTCAACCCCGGGCGAATGGAATCCGTTTTATGTGGTCGCTCGCGCCCAGGACATTTTCGGGGTGTTTTAACTGTGGTCAGCAAGCTGTTTCATCTCGTTCAGCCAGATCGCGCCTATTTCGGACAAAAAGACGGTCAACAACTGGCCCTTATTCAGAAGATGGTTGAGGATCTAGATTTTCCTGTCCATATCGTATCCGTTGAGACCGTTCGAGAGCCCGATGGTCTGGCAAAAAGTTCCAGAAATGTCTATTTGACTGAAGAAGAACGACGTTTAGCACCCGAAATATACCGTGCGCTTGCTTGGGCAAAGGCGCATTGGCAGGAGCCGTTGTATTTTGAGTCTCCAGAACGCTTGGTTGACGCAGTTAAAAAGAAGCTGTCCACGGTGCCTTTGTTTCGAATCGATTATGTCGAGCTTGTCACCTTTCCTGACTTATTACCGGTCAGTGTGTTTCGACCTGACGAAACATATATGTTGGCGGCAGCGATTTATCTTGGGAAAGCAAGATTAATCGATAACGTCGTATTTGGCGCTCATACCTTGAGCCATGCATCATCAGTGTATTAAAACCATCGTATCATCGCGCACCTGATAGCAAATTATAAAAAAGGAGCACATATGATGTTTGTATCAATGATGAAAGGAAAAATTCACCGCGCGACGGTAAAAGAAGCGAATTTAAATTATGTCGGCAGTATTACGATTGATCGTATCTTAATGGAAAAAGCGGGTTTTCTGCCCAATGAGGAAGTGCAAGTGGTCAGTGTAACGACAGGGACACGCTTAAATACGTATGTCATCCCGGGGGCATCTGGGTCTGGGATCATCGCTTTAAATGGTGCAGCAGCGCGTTGGTTTGAACCTGGCGATATTGTGATCATCATCGCTTACGCATGGATGCGTGAAGAAGAAGCGCGCGTTCATCAACCTAAGGTTGTCTTCGTGAATGAGCACAATGAAATCATCGCCGTTGATTCGGCGGAAGTGCACGCTTCACAAGTATAGCGGTCATCGCGAATGTATGTGAACGGTTAAAGCATGAACTCAAGCATACAGCGCATACAATACAGGCGAGATGGTCGATGAATGGTAAGTGCTTATCGACTCGATAGCATGCTTAAGGATGCGATGCCCGTATGGCGAAAGGAAAGATTCGTCTTCAAGTTTTCGTATCGTTCACATTTCTAGTCCTCTTAACTGTTTATGTTATCATCATCCTATTCAGCAGAAGCTCGGTAAAAAGTGGGGAAGCGTCGGATTGGAGCCTTCCTGTTCTGACTTGGGAAGACGGTCTTCAACTCAAAGTTGTTTTTTTAAATCTTCCGGAAGGCGAAGCTACGCTTATCCTAACGCCCCTAGAGACATACTTAATTGATACAGGTTCAGAGACTTCTTGGCCAGTGCTTAAAACTTTCCTCGATGGTTGGAAGATCAAACGATTGGATGGTGTGTTTTTATCATCCCCGGAAGATCCATGGAGCGGCAACGCGAAGCTCTTGCTAGACCATGATCGTGTGGACCGTTTCATATTGGGACTGGGATGGTCACAAAAAATTCTCTTTACGAAACAGATCCCATCCGATAAAATAGTTATAGTACAGTCCGGAGACAGCTTTCGGTTAAAAAACGGTGCGCGCATCGATGTTTTAAATCCTTCCGAACCGCTTTCGCTATCCCCGCATAATCAGTCACTCGTTCTGCGGTTGACATATGGTGAGATCCGTTTTTTATTTATGGGTACCGTGGATGAGCACAGCGAAGAGGCATTGCTGAGACAATATGATTTGCATACGGAAGTGTTGAAGGTTTCGACATGTGGTGCACCGTGGGCGACCAGTGAAGCCTTTCTTCGGGAAAGTGACCCGCAAGTCGCTGTAACATTTGCAAACTGCGGACTGTCTGTCGATGATACAGCGACCAAACATCGTTTGCTTAAACAGTGGGTCGAACTGTACGAGACGGCTGAAGATGGTGTCGTCATCTTTGATGTTCATCGTGATGATTATGATGTCACGAACATCGAACGACAACAAGATCATGAATAACCGCTCAAAAATATGAAGGGAGGGAAAACCGTGCTGAAAGAGCGAGAACAGCCAATCTCCGATGCGGTCATCAAGCGGTTGCCCATTTATCTTCGTTATCTAACGTACTTGGAGCGCATGGGTGTACGCACGGTCTCCTCCTATCAAATGGGTAAAGATTTAGGCCAAAATCCTGCGCAAATTCGTAAAGATCTCGCTTATTTCGGGGAATTTGGACGCAAAGGCATCGGCTATGAGGTCAGTTATTTGATCAAAAAAATACGTCAAATTCTTCATCTTGATCAGTTGATCCCAGTCGTATTGGTTGGGGCTGGGCATCTGGGGACGGCATTGGCTCGCTATAACGCTTTTCAACAAGATAATATGCGTATTGTCGCGATATTTGATCACTCCCCCTTGAAAGCTGGACGGGATGTCGATGGTCTTAAAGTTCAACCGATGAAAGAACTGAAAAGCACCATTCAGGAAAAAGACATTCGCGTTGGCATTATCACGGTGCCGGATGTTGCCGCCCAAGAAGTCGCCGATCAACTGATTGAAGCGGGTGTTGAGGCAATTATGAATTTTGCGCCGACCATTATTCGTACACCGCCCAATATTCGTGTGCATCATGCCGACTTGACGACGGAACTTCATAGTTTGGCATATTATTTGCGTCAGCCGGAATATATGGTCAACTAATCGCTGTCACCATCCGAAAAAGTAGAAGGTAAGGAGCATGTTTTTAAAAGCGTATCGCTAAAGTGCGATACGCTTTTTCCTTGACCTTCATCTCTAGCTTTGATTTAATGTAATAAGAAGAAGGTGAGGTTCGCTCCATGGCTAAAATTTTAACACATGGGAAGGTATACATAGACGACGCTTTTTTTGATGGGTATGTGACCATCAATGGCGCGATCATTGAGGATGTGGGGCGGGGTCTTCCGCACATCGGTCCAGAAGATGAAGTGTGGAACATGCGCGGTTCTTTGATCTTACCAGGATTTGTGAACACACACAATCATACACCGATGACGCTGTTACGCGGATTAGGAGAAGGAGAACCGTTAAAACGCTGGTTGGAAATGGTGATGTGGCCCCGGGAAGCCATGTTGACCGAAGAAGACGTCTATTGGGGGACGCTCCTTGCCCAAGCGGAGATGATAGAAACGGGGACAACCACTTTTTTAGACATGTACGACCGGCTTCATGTGATTGTCGATGCCCTTCGTCTCAGTGGTATGCGCGCAGTTCTGGCTCGGGGGATGATCGGTTCTGCCGATCACAGTGTGCAAGACGCAAAACTTCAAGAAGCTGAGGAAGTCTCTAAGCGTTATCATGGCGCGCTTTCCGGCCGCATCCACATGATGATTGCGCCGCACGGAGCGTATACGTGTTCAACACCTTTTTTAAGAGAGATCCTTGCGCTATCGACGGCCTTAAACCTGCCCATGACCATGCATCTCGCTGAGACGCGGCAGGAGCTTTTGGCCGTCAAAGAACGGGAAGGTAAAGAAACGATTCCTTATTTAGAAGAACTCGGGTTTTTCGAACGACCGTTGCTCGTCGCTCATGCTGTCCATTTAAATGAACATGATCGACAGACATTGGCACGATATGATGTGCGTATCTCTCACAATCCTGTTTCCAATCTAAAATTAGGAAGCGGCATTGCCCCTGTGCCGGACCTCATGCGTCGTGGTTTGACAATCAGTCTGGGCACAGATGGTGCGGCCAGCAACAACAATTACGATCTTTTTGAAGAGATGCGCATGGCAGCACTCTTACATAAAGGGGTAGAAGAAGATGCCACCTGCATCCATCCCCGCGATGCTTTGCGCATGGCGACGTTTTTTGGTGCGCGCGCCCTCTTTTTAGATCACATGATTGGTCAACTGAAGAAAGGATACCGTGCCGATCTTACCTTCGTACGTGCCGATGGTTTGGCTTATACGCCATCACATGATGATGTGTCCAATCTTGTTTACAATGGCCGCGGTTCAGATGTTGTCGGTACGATGGTGGATGGCCGCCTTTTGTACTGGAAAGGTGAGCATCTCACGCTGGATACGGAACGCATTCGTTATGAGGTGCTTACCCGTGCCAAACGACTGGCTTAAAACAACGTCTGGTTCGCTCTACAGATGGTAGGGGGGATGACGGTGCGCACACGCATCATTTTTTTTAGCCTATCCGTCGGTTTGTTTGTCCTTGTCTTGGTTTTTTATGCCAGTCAGATCGTCTATTCCGAACGACAACTGACGGAACAACGTGCACATCAATGTTTGCAGCAAGCTTCACTTTCCACAGATCGTCTTACCAAAAGCGAAGTTTATCGAGGGACGGCACGTGTGACGACGCTTTACGTCAATACCGAAGAGGGGCCTGTTGTGCTTTTTTGTGATGCAGAGGGTAAACAAGTGCGCAGCCTGCCACAGAAAGCGCTCGTGTCAGAAGCATCCATAAAAAACATACTTAAAGAACAATTTCCGTCAGGAACGCTCCTTAGACTTTCGCTTGGATGGGATTTTGATCGGCCCCTCTACGAAGCAAAAATAGCGCTCAACGATCACGCTTGGGGTTTTGTCTATTATGATGCGAGAGATGGTACGTTTTTACGGTCTTTGATCCTTCCTCCTTCATAAGGCTCAAACTGAACCATTGGCTGAACACGTATCGGTGGAGGCAATTGGTATGATTAAAAAGGTTGGTATTATTGGGGCTGGAACCATGGGGGTCGAGATCGCTGAGACGCTTGCCGAACAAGGTTTGGAAGTCGTCTTAATTGATCAGACCGATCAAAACCTCAGTGACGCTAAGCTTCGTTTGTATACGTCACAAGAGAGGAAATTGGCGCGTTGGACCATTACAGAAGGTGAAAAAAAGCTGGTCTTATCCCGTATCCAGTTAACATTGGATTGGCGTCAATTGGCGAACGTCCCGCTTGTGATTGAAGCAGTAACAGAAGATCTTGTCATCAAACGCGATGTTTTTCGTCGTCTCAATCTAGAGACCGCCCCGAACGTCATACTTGCTTCGAATACATCGACACTTTCGATTTCTGAGCTCGCGCAAGCTACACGCCGTCCCGATAAAGTCATCGGTCTTCATTTTTTTGAACCCGTTCATCAGAGTCAATTGATCGAAGTGGTTCGTGGATATCGTACATCAGAAGAAACTGTCCGCTTTGCCTTTCAATTTGCCCATCGTATCGGTAAAGAGGCTGTGGAAGTTTATGAATCACCTGGATTGGTGTCTTCTCGTCTCATACTGATTTTGATCAACGAAGCGATGCACCTTTACATGGAAGGCGTGGCCAGCAAAGAATCGATCGACAAAGCGATGCGGCTAGGGTATGATTTACCTAGAGGACCGTTAGAGATGGCTGATCGATTCGGTCTTGATGCAGTACTTTTAGCCTTGGAACGTCTTTTTCGGGAATATGGTGAGACCAAGTTTCGGCCTTCACCCCTTCTCAAAAAAATGGTGCGCTCCGGTCTTTTGGGTGTCAAAAGCGGTGAAGGCTTTTTCCGATATGATGTGCGTGGGGAGCGGATCGATTTATGAAGCAGCCGTTCATTCTTGTCATCAATAGTGGCTCCTCATCCATTAAGTTTCAATTGTTCGATATGACGGATGAGACCGTTTTGGCGCGTGGTCTGATTGAACGCATTGGTCTCGATGTCGCTACGATCGTATTTCAGTTTGGCGATGAGACATTGCAGCGTACAAAGGAGATCTGGTCGCATGAAGGTGCCATTGAGATCATTCTTAAGTTGTTGACAACAGGGCCTCATCCGCCTCTTAACCGTAAAGAGGCGCTTGCCGGTATCGGTCATCGCGTTGTGCATGGTGGGGAAGCGTTTCAGGCTCCGGTCATCATCGATGATCATGTGATTGAGGTGATTCGTGATCATATTGACCTTGCACCCCTTCATAATCCTGCCAATTTAAAAGGGATCGAGGCCATGCGCGGACTTTTCGGTGATTGGGTACCGATGGTCGCGGTCTTTGACACAGCGTTTCATCAAACGATGGG
>JAVERJ010000082.1:0-8328 GCA_034007185.1 Candidatus Carbonibacillus sp.
ATCACGAATAACAAACCGGTTGCCGTATGCGTCATAATGACATAAAGTGTTCCAGCTTTGACAACGGCTGGATCTTTTCCTTTTTGTATCAGTAGCAAAAAAGATAAAAGCGACATTGTCTCCCATGCCCAAAGAAAAAAGAACACATCTCGCGCTAAGACGACACCGAGCATGCTGACAATAAAAGCATTAAATAGTACACTTTCTATGAAACTTTGAAGACCGCTGTGTTCCCGTGTATAGCCTATAGCGTAAACTTGACTCAACAGGCCTAACAAAACAATCACCAACGCAAACGAAGCGCTCATGCCGTCCAGTCCTAAAGTCCATGACACGCCCGGCATGACCGCATACGTAGCGAACATATCAGATGATTGAGCCTGAAGCGTTGTTGAGAAGAGATCGATCAATAACCAAATCAATGCAGAAGAATACATCAAAAAAAATAAACCATAAATCATAACGGAAAGTCGGCGCCATAAGTTCCAACCATGCGGTATGTGATCGACGTCATGTACAAACATTCCCATGCTTCCACCTTCCTTAGCTCACGTTCAACAGTTTGTTCAAGGTCAATCCTAAAAGATCGATGACCGATCACCGTTCATTTTCATCCATATTAATATTTTTTAATTTATATATTAAAATATTTGAATGTACATATCATCATATATAGATGTGTACAAAAAATATTATATAACAGCGCATCAGAAAAAACCAGCTGTAATTCATACACATCTGCTCACATGGTTCTTGTCATTTATTGGTATCTTGTTATATAATGTTCATGGCGGATGGACAAACATGGTCAATGCTCATTGCAACCATCCCCCATGGTTTAAGGTTATGTGAAGCGATGCTAGAAGCATATGTAAAAAAAGGAGGTCTAACCATGAGCTGGGTACCTGGTCCTTGGCGTCGTAGACGTAGCGCCTCCGAAGGGTTTGATGTCCCTAGTGTGAACGAATGGTGGGAAAAATTTTGGGACGAACCGTGGCCAGTCTTACCATTTACCAGCCGTTTTCGTTCCGACATTCGTGAAACAGATGATGCCTACATTGTGGAAGCTGAGCTTCCCGGTATCGAAAAAGAAGCCATCGATCTGTCCTATCATGATGGTGTACTTTCAATCATCGTTGAAGAAAACCGACACGTAGAGGAAAAACAAGAAGGTCAATATTTACGACAAGAACGTTATCGTGGTCGCATGGAGCGCCATTTCTCCTTGGAGAATGTAGAATCAGAAAAGATTACTGCTACATTTAAAGATGGTCTTCTGACCGTTACTTTACCCAAACGTAAAAAAACACCGCCTGCTCAGGGGCGCATACACATTCAAGATTAAGCGCGTTGCAACAAAAAACCCTCCGGTCATTTCATCCGGAGGGTTTTTTTGCCTAACAAACATCATACGCTTTTTCTGTTGGCCGCTTCCTGTCTCGCCAACATCACAAGTGTTTGCACCATCACGCCTGTCGCACCTTTTGGTGTGAGATCTGTACCCTTACTATCCCAAGCGGTACCTGCAATATCGAGATGCACCCAGGGCGTATCTTCGGCAAATTCCCCGAGGAACATCCCTGCTGTGATCGTCCCCGCATTGCGTCCGCCTGTATTTTTCATATCGGCAACCGCACTTTGATACTGTTCACGATACACATCATAAGTCGGCAAGAGCCAAATGCGCTCTCCTGCTGTTTCTGCAGCTTTCTGCACAGCTTGCCACCAATCATCGTTGTTTGTCATCGCACCCGTTGTTTGTGTCCCAAGGGCAATGAGTACTGCACCTGTCAAAGTTGCGAGATCAACAAGATGCGTGGCGCCAAGTTGCTTCGCATACGTAATGGCATCAGCAAGAATCAACCGTCCTTCTGCATCGGTCGAGATCACTTCAATCGTTTTGCCGCTCATGGACGTGAGCACATCACCAGGACGATAAGCCGCACCATCCGGCATATTTTCAACCATCGGCATCACAAAGAGGATATTGACAGCAGGTTTCAAACGCGCGATCGCTTCCAGCGCGCCAGCGACTGCCGCTGCGCCTCCCATGTCCATGATCATCTCTTCCATGTTCAGCGCTGGTTTTAACGATATCCCTCCGGTATCAAAGGTGATACCTTTTCCAACAAAAGCTAATACAGGGCCATCATCCCATGTCGAACGCCCCTGATATCGGACGGTTACAAGTTTCGGTGGGTTGGCGCTCCCTTGGGCAACAGCGAGCAGTGCACCCATGCCTTTTTCTACCATATCCTTCCGATCTAGCACTTCATATGGAAGACCATAGCGTTTCGCGATCTCCACCACTTGTACGCTAAACACTTCAGGCGTGAGTTTATTGGCCGGTGTTGTGACCAACGTCCTTGCGAGATTCACACCGTCCGCTATGGCCGTGCCTGTTTCAATACCATACAGCACGTCCTCCTTTAACTCTGGTGGGATGCCTAAAGCAAGATGTTGGACAACGCGTTCATTGGACTCTTCTTGTTTTGTTTTATAATCCTGAAAACGATATTGGCTAAGATGGGCAGCGAGGGCAAACGTCTCACCCAACGTGTGCGCATCAACTGCATCCGTGCGAAATGATCCAAAGCATACGAGCATCTCTTCTAGTCCTTCTTGGCGCGCTTTACGAAGCGCTTTTGCCCAACTCTCTTTGAGTTTAAGGGCCGTTAACTGCCTACGTTCACCTAAGCCTAAGAGGATGACGGTTCGTACCGGCAATAATCCGAGCGTATGTAGCATACGCACTTCACCGAGCTTACCCGTAAGGCGTTTGCCTTTGATTTCTTCACCGATGACCCCGCGCAAAGCATCGTTCAAACGCGGTAATAAACCTTGCTCGTTAAGGAGCTCAGTGCTAACCCCCACCAGCAGTGCGTCGGAAGGGGTTTCTAAAATCTTAGTCTCTAACGCATCAATTCTCATATACGATCCCTCACTTTTTAAAATAAACATCTCACGCTCTATTTTATCTCGAAACCCGAAATAAGTGAAGAAAAAAAACGGCGCCGCCAAACGCCTGCGCCGTGAGTTCAATGTCAGGTTAAAAGTTATTGAGTTGCGAAAGAACGATCACACCGGTCCCCCAGAAGACAACGAGCCACATCACGACAGCGTACCAAGCCATGCGCCAAGCTGTATTGGCTGGTTCGACTTTGCTCGCCTCATAGACGCCAGCCACACGGCCGCCTTTATACAGTACATAGAGCACAAAGCTGAAAATGGCTATGCCTACGAAAAGTGTCCCGAAGAAAAAGATCGGTCCGAAGATGTCCATATTCAGCGGATAATCGTAGATGGTGTGTTGATATTGCGCAAGTTCAATCATGCGGATCGCTTCACGCATGATCCCGACCGAAAGATCCGATAATCCTGCTAAGATGACAAGGGTTGGCACTGTCCAGCTCATGGTGCGATTGCCCCAAGCGATGAGCAACGCCCAAACGATGGCGACAAACCCGACCGTCCCCCAGATCACAGGATGCATCATGGTCCCTTGCAAGATGTTATAAAGAATCGCATCCGCCACAAGGAGTCCACCGCTGACGACGGCCACTTTATGACCGACGGTCCCAAACCAAGCCACTTCATTTTGATCCATATCTGTGCGTTTACCGAAAAACCAAGCATAGCCTTTTAAGAAAATACCGAGGACAAAGAAGGAGAGGAAGATGAACAAAAGGAAGCGAGGTACACTAAAAGCATAGATATGCCAACCGTCTGTATTCATCGTCGTACCGTTGTTCGTATACCAGTTGATCCATTGATCAGGGAACAATTCTTGATAAGAAAAGATGTGCATAATGGAACCCGCAAGTAAAATGAGCAAAAGGGAAAAGATGGGGAAGATCGCAAGCCATATAGGGGAACGATCTTTATTACGGAAGTAGAAGAAATAAGCGGCATAATAGGCGACAATCACGACCGGTACAAACGTGACAACCCAGGCAGCAGATAGATTGTTTGCCGTATACCACAAGTTATCATAGATTGTTTGTGTAAAGAGGAGCGGTGCAACCCCAAACACGATCCCTAATGAAAGAGAGATAATCGCGATTTTAATCAGCTTTTGGCTGAGATGACGCCAACGCAAATCTTTTTGGAAATAACCATAAACCGTAAGGAACATACTGCCAATCACAAGATTGATGAAAAACATATGAATGGCCCAGGTCAACACCATGAGAATCTGGATGACCACGGGGTAGAAGTCTACCCCGCTGGGCGAACGCAGTGTATTCAGGAGCGTCCCTACATCCGGCATCCTAATCCCTCCTCTAAAGCTTTTAAAAACCAACATTAAGAGCGACTGTTCTTACTCAAACGTTCATGTTACGATGCTTAACGTGCCGCTTGAGGTTGTTCTTTTTGTGTCAATTCGGGTTTTGGAATGGGTGCTTCGAGCTGTTCTTTTTGAACTTCTGCGAGCGGCACACCCCGCTGTTTGGCAACGAGATATTCATAGTTTAGGTTGGCAAGGTAGTAAGCGAGCGCTTTAATTTCTTCATCACTTCCAGCAATCTTCGGCATATACGGCGAGGCACCTTTATGTGGATCACCAGAAAGACGCCGTTCGATAAACTGATAGATGAGATCTGGACGGGTGATGCCTTCCATCTTAAGCACCAATGGACGTGGGCCGCCTTCATCCAGACTGTGACACGAGGCACAGCTGATCATGGCCATGGCTCGACCAGCTTCTAACATGTTCTCCGGCGTAATCGTCTTAACGTTTTGTGGAACGAAGGGGTGAACCTTTAAGAAACCTTTTTCATCGATCGTATCGATTTCACTGGTAATATTTTTTCCTGGCACATCACGAGCGACGACTTGGTTCACATAGAGAAAGTCTCCAGCAATATACGGTTTACGCAACCATTCGCGAATGCGTTCTTGCGGGAAGATGGTTAAGCCCAATACAGCCACCATGAGAACGATCAAAAAGGCCGTCGAACGGTTGGCCCGGGGCCAAATATAAAAGAGGGCAAAGATGAGCGCAAGTACAGCAATCGAAACGAAGATGACCGTTTTAAAGGCTGGCGGAATCGCAAAGTCTAAGGTGACCTTGGCGCGCCCTGGTAGCGTGTCAAGATACCAAACCATAAACATCCCAGCGAAGATAAGACCACCGATCCCAGCCATGGACATCGTGCGCACGAGATCTTGACGAAGGGCAGTCTCTTTAATACGCGTAGCGATGGCCAGACCCATAAGCGCTGCGAGCGCCACTGTAAAGCTGGTGCGTACGCCGACTTGTGGGAAGTAGTTGGGGTTAAAGAAGGCATCCATAATATTGCCTGTGACAAACCACTTTTCACTGCCCGGCGACATCATAAAGGCGAGAATACCGACGATGATCAGCAATGTTCCCCAGGACACGATGGCAAAGACCCAGGAGAGATGCATCACCGTTTTCTTATCAACTTTGTCGAAGATATAATAGAGAATATAAACAAGCGCAACCTCGGTAACAAACCAGACCCACTCTGCAGCCCAGGCCCAGACGAAGTTATGGATAAGCGCTGAGATACCGCGCGGATTGGAGACGGTTGTCGAAAACCAAATACCCGGACCTGTCAGAGAACCCATAATATAAGACGTTAAAAGGAGGGTGAAAAGGTATTTTTTAACATAACCGTATATTTCCTCATGATTGCCGCGATACGCTTTAATCATGAGATAAGCGAGAAGAAACGAGGCTCCTACCGAAATGTGCGAGAACAAAACGTGTGTTGAGGCGATGAGCGCCACAACATATCCCGTACCAAAGTTCGGTACATACCACTGCGGATAAAAACCTAGCAGATCGGCGAGCATAACATTACCCCCTTTAAGCAAAATGTGAAGCATGAAGGGAAGAGGCGGTCTTATTTGGTTGCCGCCTCTTTAGCTTCTTTGGCTTTGTAAGCTTCAATCGCACGTTGAGCATACGCTGTA
Source organism: Candidatus Carbonibacillus sp. (assembly GCA_034007185.1). Lineage (GTDB taxonomy): Bacteria > Bacillota > Bacilli > Thermicanales > DSM-22653 > Carbonibacillus. Next base: position 5,944 of record JAVERJ010000082.1, read on the forward strand.
TACCACGGCAGATTCGGGTCTTTATCGGCACCTTTTTCTAAGAGCGCCTTGTTGAAGTAGGCGATATCATCCGGCTGTTCGCCTTTCGGCCAGTCATTGACCCACGTATCAGCACCGTTTACTGTTGCAGCATTGGGTTGTGGACGATCCGGACGAGGATGTGAAAGAATATAGGCCGCAAGGTCCACAGCTTCTTGTGTCGTCAGCGTACCCGGAGCACGATAACCCATCGTCATCTTAGGCATGTATTTTTGAATGTAACCAGCAGCTGTACGAACACGTGCCATACCGGCGCCGATGTTAAAGGAATCCGGTCCCCAAAGCGCCGGACCAACGGTCGGTCCATATTGGCTACCTTCACCGTTTACGCCGTGGCAAGCAGCACACGATTGTTGAAACAACTTTTCCCCATTGGCCAGATTCGGTGTCGGAAGCGGACCACTGAGGGCCAGTTTGGGTGTCCAAGTGCGTTTCTGAAGATCTTTGGGAACGTTTTCAGAAATGTACTCCATATAAGCGACCATATCTTTCATGATCTGTGAATCTTTGTCGGGTGCTGAACCATTCATACTGCGGTCAAAACACTGTTGAATACGGTCTTCCAAAACGATATCCGTACCCGAACGGCTATTGTATTGCGGGAACACCGTTTGAATGCCGACAAGATTGAGACTTGGTCCAGTTCCCCCATCTGCGTGACAACTTGCACAAGACAACTTATTTCCGACGTGCTCCGGAAGAGCCACGGCGGTATTGACAAAATACTCATAACCCCGCTTAATCGATTCCCCTTTTTCTCCAGGGGGGACATCTTTAAGCGAGGGAACCTTGGGCATCGTGTCCAGTTGTGACAAAACTGGAACCGTCTGATGCGGGTTTTCTGCAATCGCTTTCCATCCTACATAACCAAAAATAAGGACGAGAGCGATGCCAAGGTAGAGCGGTATTTTGCCGAACTTACCCATAGGCTTCACCCCTAACATGTGATGATAAGTGCTTCCTATCATTACTATAACATACTCTTGACCTAGGGGTGATTCGAGTTTGAAATCCCTTTGATTCATAAATAGAATCATAGAGTTGATGCTTATAGTACAAACCCTATCGATGATTGAACCATATGTGAATTGATGAACATATCTAGAAAACGCAACAAAACATCCGCTAACCTCAAGACATCGGTCTGCCTCGTATCCAATCGATACATCCATCTTGAACCATAGAAAGCATTGCGATAAAATGTTTTTATAGGAGGCATAACCATGAATATCGATCATCTTAAAACATTTGTGACGGTGGCCAAGACACAAAGTTTTTCAAGGGCGGCTGAACTTTTAAATCTTTCCCAACCCGCTGTCAGCCATCATATTCGCGCTTTGGAGAGTCATTTTTCCCAGGCGCTGTTTGAACGCCAACCTCGACAGGTGATTCTGACACCCTTTGGGAAAAAGCTCATGCCTCACGCCGAAGCGCTTCTCGATATGTATTACAATATGGAAGCATTCGCCTTGAAAAATGATGAAGGCCCACTTCATATTAGTACGAGTAATACGATCGGTGAATATATGCTTTTTGACTTAATCAAAGCGTTTGTCGAAAAAGAAGGGATACGTTTTGATCAAATTCAACCCCACGTGAGTACAACTGAAAACGCCTTGCTCCAAGTAGAAAAAGGTGTCGCCCATATCGCCCTCGTCGAAGGTCGCGTGCCGGAGGGTCCATTTACGTATGCTGTTTTTGCTCAAGATGAAATGATTCCTGTCATTCGACACGACCTTCAAAATACCCATCCGATTAGGAAAGGTCCTTGGGTCATGCGCGAAAATGGATGTACCATGCGGTCCCATACGGAAAGCTATATCGAACAACTTGGGCTGTCCATGGATGATCTAGAGATCATCGTCTTTAACAACAATCGTCTGGTTAAACAAGGGGTCTTAAAAGGATTGGGCGTCGGTCTTCTTCCATTGCGTTCCGTGCAAGAGGAGTTGGCAGAGGGGAGTCTCGTCCGTCTGCCCCTCACCCCACCCGCTTATTACAGACCGCTTTATATGGTCCGTTTAAAAGGCGCTTTTCCCTCGCGTATTGCCCGCCTTTTTTGGGATACTTTACTGAATAAAGAGGGGGACTACCGATAATGCATGCATCCTTGTTTGATCAACCCGTGGATCGGCGTGGCAGTGCTTCCATCAAATGGGATGCCTATCCACGATATTTTGAACTCAATGCAGATGAAGCTTTAGATATGTTACCGATGTGGGTTGCTGATATGGATTTCCCAGCGCCACAAGCGGTATTAGACACCCTTCGAAAACGACTTGATCACGGAATTTTAGGGTATACGACGGCGGATCATGCGTTGATCGAAAGCATTCGTTATTGGTT
>JAVERJ010000083.1:0-8242 GCA_034007185.1 Candidatus Carbonibacillus sp.
GGCAAATGTCTTTGCCAAAGAGGCAAACATCATCGCCATCTTACTGAGCCGTTCACCCATTAAATCCCGCGTTTTTTTAAGACGTTCGGCTTGTCCTTCCCAATAAGCTTTGGTCCCGGGAATGAGTTTAGTCAACACATTGAAGACCGAGGCTGGCGTCAAAAAAAAGATCATGGAAGCCAACAAACTTTCTAAAAGCGCTGCTTCCAACGTTCCAAGACGATCGGTATAAACGGTGAGCAAAAGCACGCCTAAAAACAATCCAAAAGCGCTCGCCAATCGTCCGCTCGGTCGAAACAACCCCGCCAAAAGTCCTGAAAAACCCAGAAGAGAAAGTTCCGTCAAAGCGCCCACATCACTTAAGGCGAGCAATAACCCCGTAATCACACCGGCCGTCGCGCCAGTTGCCGCACCACCCACATATGCCATTACCACCACAGCATAGCGGGATAAAACGGAACTGACAGTCAATGATCCGATGGTATACCCAACTGTTCCCGTAAGGAGCGTCGCCCAGACGATAAAAAGTGCGTAAAGTTCCTCTTGTTTGATCGATTGCCGCAATTTTTCATGTTGAATGAGCGGAAATGTTTGCAAAAAAATAACAGCTAATACCATCGATAGGCCTGCTTCGACCGCTGCCAGTACATACGTCACCGTTTCCGGTGTCGTCACCAAGTAGCGCCAGACAAGTGATGCTACAAATGTACTAACCCCTACCATCAAGGGAAGTGCGATAAAAAGATGCATCCAGCTGCGATAAAACACACCCCATAACAACGTAAACAAAGACGTCGCTAAGGCCAGCTCTGCGACGTGAGGTAAAGGAGAAACAAAAGCCCCAAAGAGCAATCCAACTAAGATCAGCGGCCACTCTCCCCGCCAAAAATACGTAGAAACTGCAAAAAAAGGCAATGCAAACGGTGTAAGTTCTTCGAGGATATACGATCGCCCAAACAAAAAGGAGACAAACATTAACGTCAAGGCACGTTTAGGAATCCATCTGTCCCAAACAACTTTAAACGGTGTTACAATACGTTCCCATCCCGTCTCACGCCAAACATTCAGACGCGAGGCTTGCCACATTTCTGATTTTTGCAACGGATCCACCATCCCATTCTCCATGCTTGTCCTACGATCTTGCTCTTAAGTATAGAGAAGCATGTGAAAAGAGGGTGTCACATTGCGGCGAGAGAGAGGAAGAAAAGAAAGAAAAGTTACGACAAAGTCCTGTAGAAAATGACGCCGTCAAACGTAAGACGCATAGACCGATGATTTTAGGTCACCGATTATGACGGCTTAAGACGACTCCCGGCATATATATCCGAATGCTTGAGCTGCCTTACGGTACGTTATAGCAGCAACCGTCTGAGCACGTTCAGCGCCTTCCCGTAAAATCTTGATCGTCTCTTCGTCCGAAAGTCCCGCATACCGTTCTTGTATCGGCCTCAAGACATCGATCACCGCTTCTACCACCGCCCGCTTCAATGCACCATAGCCTTTTCCTGAAAAAGTATCTGCCAACGCTTCGGGAGAAATGCCACGTACCAAAGATAAAATGGCCAACAAGTTAGAGACGCCTGGTTTTTTGATCGGATCATACCGGATCTCATTTTCACTGTCGGTAACTGCACGCATCACTTTTTTTTCAATCAGCGCTTCGGAGTCCAACAAATGAATGCGCCCCATCTCACTCGGGTTGGACTTAGACATTTTTTTGGTCGGTTCATCCAAGCTCATAATACGGGCACCGACATCCGGTATGATCGCTTCCGGCACACGAAACACATCTTCATAATCGCGATTAAACCGTTCAGCTAGATCACGTGTAAGTTCCAAATGCTGTTTTTGATCTTCACCCACTGGGACATGGGTCGTCTGATACAAAAGAATATCCGCCGCCATAAGCACCGGATACGTAAACAGACCGACGCTTACGGTCTCTTGGTCCCCGCCTTTTTCTTTAAACTGCGTCATCCGCGATAACTCCCCGGTACGCGCAATGCACTGTAAAAGCCAAGCAAGCTCGGCGTGTTCTGGAACATGCGATTGCACAAAGATCGTTGCGCGCTTCGGATCAATGCCACTGGCTAGATACAATTTGCTCACCATCAGCGTATAGTCACGAAGCCTCTGAGGATCGTGACGTACAGTTGTGGCATGGAGGTCTACAACACAGTAATACGCTTGATCCACCTCATCTTGCAGGGCCACAAATTGGCGGATGGCACCGAGGTAATTCCCCAAAGTGAGCATCCCAGACGGCTGCACACCAGAAAAGACCACTTTTTGCATGATTTCGCCCTCCATTGCGTGAGACAACAATAATAAAAAACGTCCTCTGCCCGGGAGGACGGTTTTTTTAATGTTAAAACGTTGCAGTAGACGCGCATATCCAAAAACCATTCAAATCAAAGACATAACTCTAGGTACGCCTACCCGACATTCATCTCCCACTTTCACTGATGCTGACGCACCTTCTCGTTTAGAAGTGAGAGACTTCTTTCGAAAGGAAGTTAAAAAGAGCGACGCGTCCCTCGCCCACCACGCTTTGATTCCGTCGAACGGCGTAAAGAAGACAAACGCTCTTCGCTGTCCTTTAAAAATCTCGATAATTTGTCTTCGAATCCGCGATCATTTTTCTTGCGGCCGCCTCTTTCTCGACTCTCTGCCTGAGCCTGACGAATAGAAAGTGCTATTTTCCCATTCGGCTCCACTTTGAGCACTTTCACTGTAACAACATCATTGACTTTTAAAAAGTCGTTGATATCCTTCACATAGGCATTATCAACCTCAGAGATGTGGACAAGCCCTGTAACACCTTCTTCTAGCTCCACAAACGCCCCGAAATTTGTAATGCCAGTCACTTTTCCTTGCAAACGGCTGCCCACTTCAATGGCCATGTACCGCCTAATCCCCCTTAATGTATCCCGTCTTCAACAGACGGCGTTCATGCCACATATTATATGGTATGGTTGTGTTGCTGTCAACGACCTTGGGACGGATCCATTGGGACGATTTGAAAAATAACATCCCCCTCTTTACCCCAGTAAAAGAGCGTTCGGGCCAAGGCCGCAATGTAGTGTGTATCATTGAGACGCGCCCGTTCACGCAAAAGTTGCTCGTTTTCCTCTTGAAGCTCAGATAAACGGGCGACCACCGCTGCCTTTTGTGCTTCTTGCGCTTTTAACATCTGCCACTCCCGATATCCGAGGCTTAAACCGAAGCCAAAAAGTAAGAGAAACATAAACTGTGCGATTTTTTTTCGTCTCCGCGCTTTTCCCACGTTTATCCTCCTTTTTGGCACCAAAAACAAAGTTTGTTACCATAGGACCGAACAAAAGACCAAAGGCCATCGAAAAAGCGGATGAGTCCGTACACATTTGTTGCTGTAAAACTTATGATCATTGTAACAAACAAACGCACAACATAAAAGAGCGGAAACAATAAAATCCGTACGATTGCCCACAAAGGGCGAAGAAAAAATGTTACCACCACGTTCCCTAAATAACGCAAAAGTCCTAGCACCGGTTTTCTAAGCAATCGAAAATAAAGCAAAGCACCGAGCAACAAAAAACCGAAAGTCACAATACGCAATCTTCCGCTGGCCAACACAAACAAACCATAAGCAAACACACTGACATAGATGAGCCAAATCAGCACATCCAGCGCGTTTTGCCATAACATGTGACGGACTTTACGCCCAAAAAGGGTGGAAAGATCGAATAAAAGAGCAAAGATGCTTCCTAGCAAGAGAGAAAAAATCGTTAAGGATGTCTCCTGGGCGACGCTCATCGAAACAACTTCCCAAAAAACCCTTTACTCGACTTTCCAACACCTTCATCCAAGTACGCAAGCGACATGATCTTGCCTTCAATCGCTACTTCGCCGCTTTCAAGATCGAGCTGCTTAAGATGAAGATTTTCACCCTTGATCAGCAACAATCCTTCAGACGTTTCCAGCAAAAATTGTTCGCTGTCAAATCGCTCGACTTGGCTCACCCCAGATATGGCCATTGTTCGCCGATTGACGAGACCAATTTCCTGACGTATCGTTTTTTCCGACATCAGACGCCCCATCTTTGTTTCGTCGCTTCTATTTTGTTCTGTTGCACACAGACACCAAAATACGACATCCATACGATGGGGCCTCACCTCCTTACTCCATATGTATCGCATGGAGCAGAGGTTTTAGAACAACCTTTTTCAAGGGCTGTCTTTTAATGGTTCATCGAGACGCTCATACAAGGCATCGGCGCCTTGTTTGCCAATGACCTGCTCAACTTTCAACACGCGAACCGCCATCGTTCGATCACCAAAGCGAATCCCAATCATATCCCCAACGTGCACCGTATCACCCGCTTTGGCCTGTTGACCATTTACAGTCACACGACCTTCATCGCACATCGCTTTTGCAATGGTTCGTCGTTTGATCAATCGAGATTGTTTTAAAAAAACATCCAGCCGCATGCGCATCACCACGTCTATTGTACACCATCTTTGAACATGGCACCAACCGTTTTCTTTATTTTGTGCCTGGCTGCTTTCGTAGGCGCTTGTGTTTAAAGCGTTTTATGTTTTTAGCGTCCCATCCTCAAGCGAAACAATACGATCAGCATCATCCAGCGGTTCTTGTTGATGCGTTGCAATAAGAAGCGTCCCCCCTTGGGCAAGATACGTTCGAAAAAGATGGAGCACGCGCGCCACATTATCGGAATCGAGGTCGTTGGTTGGTTCATCAGCCAACAACAACGGTGGGTTTAAAAAGAAAGCTCGGGCGATCGCCAGACGACGCCTTTCGCCAAAGGATAGCACATGAGGCAGTTGGTCGGAAACCTCCTCCAAGCCCACCGCTTCTAAAAGCATATGCGCCCTTTCTTTGAGCGCTTTTTTGGTTGGAACAATGGTTTGAACAAACTGAGCGGAAGCAAGACGCGCCGGAAGCGCTACATTTTCCCATACAGAAAGCGCACTTACAACATAAGCGCCTTGAAAGATGAGTCCCATCTTTTCTATCCTCAATCGATCATGATCACTCGGTCGCGTCACCTTTTCTCCATCGATCCACAGCTCACCGACTTCATATGGATAAAGACCACTTAATGTGTGAAGAAGCGTCGTTTTCCCTACACCAGACGGACCGATGAGGGCCACCCATTCTCCTGCATATAACGTAAGATGGCCTTCACGGAGAATGGTTTTCTTTTTTTTCCCTCGACCGACGTGTATCGTTAATGCGTGAGCCTTTAGTCGAATATCGCTGGTGGATAAAACTGGATCCATCATGAACCGACGTCTCCTTCTCCAAACGCTTGTGCAAGCGCTTTTTTCTTACTGTACTGACTTCCAACGAGCTGACTCAAAAAAATGACGATCCAAAAAATGACAAGAACTGTTAACGCAACACCAACCGTTTCTTTCAATGTTAACGGTATAAACGGTTGCGATGGATTGATGGACGAAAATCGGCTGAATATCCATCGATACCAACTGTATAAAGGCACAGCCATAATAACTGCAGCCCATACAGTAAAGAACGATTCCCAAGCAAACCAGCGCACGACTTTACCCCGGGTCAGACCCAAGGCGCGCATCAAAGCAAAATCGCTTTTTCGCCGCGTCACATCACCGACCAGACGGCCATAGATGGCGATAGACGCGAGAAATGTAAAAAACAAAAGGGCGATCAGCAGCATGCGCCCTGTCCACATAAACGTTTCACGGGCCCGATATAACACATCCGACGTTTCAATCACTTGAACATCGGGAATTTGATTCAAATGATAGGCTAAAAGTTGAGGATTGTAGCGGTCCTGAGCGCGAATAAAGATGGCAGACAGCGATGTGTAGGGATCGATGTCTTTACCCCAAGCATGGACAACGGTATCTGAGTGTGCGACCAGATCTCGAGCCGTCTTTAGGGGGATAAAAATAGTCTGATCCATCGCTGTCCCTGTCGGGTACAGCCTGGCGACAATGTGAAAAGGTGCGTCCAAAATGGTGATGTTATCTTCATACGTTGCAATATTGGAGCCGATGATGGCCTCATAAGGGCCGAGTGTCTTTGGAGCGCTGCCTCGTATCCAAGGTTTTACTAAAAAGTCGCTCGACCAGTCAATTCCTACCAGACGATTCTCACCTTCTACAGAACAACAATCCGCATTGAGTGTTTGGGTGAAAAACTGAGGTGTCCACAAACCGATCCCTTGAACGTTTTGTAAAGCTTGGCGAATCTTTTGTTCTGGAAAATAGACATTGAGCGGCTCCCCGGAAAGGAGAACGGTCTGTCCTTCCGCCGGAACATCTTTGGGAAACAGCACAACATCAGCGCCAAGACGTTCGGAAGAAAGGGTCACACCTTGTCGATAACCTAAGATAAACCAAAGCATAAAGACAATGCTCGCGCCAACAAACGCGAGCAATAGGGCTGTTAAGCCTGTTTCTTTATATCGTCGAAGCCACGATTTAAAGACGAGATCGGCCATGATCCTCTCCCCTTATATCGAATGAAGTGACCGCTTTGAAAAAGGCTGTGTCATCAACCGACCTTTTATCTTTGTATCAAACCAATGTGCAAACAAACATAGCCGTCTTTCCCAAAACCGTCTAAGTCGGCCGTCCCTATACAACCGGCAACTTATGATCGATAATCACCGATCCTTACGAACCGTGCCCTGTATCGCTGTGTTGGGATGCATTGGGATCGTCCATACCACCGTGTTCTTCCTGATGCATGTCATGATGTTCCATAGAACCTTCTGTCGAATCCATTCCGTTTTTATCATCCGGTGGCACTTCACCAAGTTCGTCTGCGTTGTATCCTTTGATGAATTGTTGATAGTGCTTTCCTTCGGCTTGTACATGATATCCTGTAAATGTATGCGATTGACCGCCTACATCGACCGTGATTTCAGCATACCATTCACCGCCCATCGCCAGCGGTAAAAAAAGTTCATATGTTCCAGGACCGATATGACGCATCGTCCCTTCAGTCGGGTGATGCATGCCTTCCATGTTCATAAAGTAATACACTTTGTCGACATCGACCGGTTTTCCAGAAGCATCTCTGATTTCAACACGGTAAGGCTTAAAAACACCCGTCGGGTACACAGGCGTTTCCGTTTTTAACTCTACGGTGAGCGTCTTCGGATCGATCGCATCTTTCGCCGCCACGTCTTTCGTTGCCCCCATTGAGGAAGATACGCCCTCTTTTGTACCGCATCCAGCCAAAATGAAAACGAATACAACCATGATGCTAAGTATCTTTTTCCAGTACACGTGCATTTTTTCACACTCCTTTATGCTCAATCCTCTTTTTGATATGTCTGATCATACCATGATCTCACGTCATGATCACGACCATTATAACACGTTTTCATAGGGGTTATCCTTTATGTATGTTAACTTTTTGTGAACAATTTGTTAAATGGCTGTTATTTTATAACATTCTGCTCGCGATGTTTGGCATAAAAATAGCGTCCCGCATAAGGACGCTCACAACACGTGTTACGTATCGATATGTTTGATGATACACCCGATGATCTCAATGCCTCTATGCTTTGACGGCTTCTTTTAATTTATTACCAGCTTTAAACACCGGCACCACACTCGCTGCAATTTGGATTTCTTCGCCGGTTTGTGGATTGCGACCCGTACGGGCTTCTCTGTGACGCGTTTCAAAGGTACCAAAACCAACGAACTGAACCTTATCCCCTCGTTTCAAGGCCTCGGTCACTTCATCAAAAAAAGCGTTTAGGACGTGTTCGACATCCTTTTTGGTCATCTGCGTACGTTCAGCTAAAGCCGCAACAAATTCTTGCTTATTCACACTCAAATCCTCCTTTGTTAAAGTTCCATTGGTTAAGAAGCACAATGAGCTCCTGCCCTTTTCCATATTCGACCTTTCAGGTCAAAGTTCCTGCTAATGAATCGCTTTTTTTCTTGAAAACGACTGCTTTTATCCTTTTTAACCAAAAAAAGGGCCGATCATTCATCGATCGGTCGCTTTTCAAATCATCTTAGGCATCATGTGTTTTATTGTTCCATCTGTTTCGCTAAAAACGATGCAGCGGTCTCAGCCAATTTGACCTCCGTTTCCCCGAGTTTTTCCATATCATCTTTACTCATAATAATAACTGCGCCAAGAGGATCCCCAGATGCAATGATCGGTGCAATGATGAGCGACGATATTTCTTCGCGTTCCCCTTGAAAAAGTTCAACGTTCGTTTTATTGACTTCTTTGA
>JAVERJ010000084.1:0-8233 GCA_034007185.1 Candidatus Carbonibacillus sp.
GGCTTCTTGCGCTCGCAGCGCTTCATCTAAAGTTGTTGTCGACACACCGATAATCATCTCAGGACCGACCAAGCGGCGCACATCAGCATAGGGCGCGTCTTCTTGACCGATGTGTACGCCGTCCGCTTCTACCGCCAATGCCAGTTCGGGATCGTCATCAATAAAAAATAAAATATGATGGTCTCTAGCAATCTCTCTGAGCTTGAATGCAAGAGATTTTAAAGCTGAACCTGAAAGTGCCCCAGATCCTTTTTCACGAAATTGAAAGGCGGTAATGCCACCGTGAATAGCTTCTTCTAGCAACCAAGCAGGATCATGCGCTGTGTCGGACGTGCCAAATATAAAATAAACACGTAACCGCGCGCGTAAAAGTTCTCGATCATAGGGATGAAAGGCCACCCGCTTCCCCTCCTAAACAACATATTTGAGACATGAGGCAGTCTCAACATTACAGATCAATCTCTTCCCAGCTTACATCTGGTTCTGGCGTATCCGAAAAAGTCTCTTCTGGTCGCTTCCAGCCATAAGCCCAGTGATTGGTAGGCCCATGTCCATGTCCGAGAGGAAGCGCCGAACGAATCGCAGCATCAATATATGACTCTGCAAAGAGAATTGCTTCAAAGGGTGCATACCCTAAGGCCAAAAAAGCCGTTATCGCCGCCGAAAACGTGCAGCCCGTTCCATGCGTATGAGCAGTCTCCTGTCTTTTTTTCTTAAAAACGACCCATCGTGTACCGTCATAGTATAAATCTTCTACGACAGACTCATGACCATGTCCACCTTTGATCACAACATGCTGTGCACCTGCTTCATATAATATTTGTGCTGCATGCGCGCGATGCGTCCGATCATGATCATCGGTCAGAGGCACACCCGTCAGCCTTTCTGTTTCGGGAAGATTCGGTGTAAGAATCAACGTGCGAGGAATCAGCGTCTTCATATAGGCATGAATCGCATCATCTTGCAATAAGGGCGCCCCACCTTTGGCGATCATCACTGGATCAACGACGAGTCGCGTTATCTTATGGGTATGAACACGATCCGCTACAGCTTCTACGATTGACGCTGAAAAAAGCATGCCTGTCTTTGCTGCATCCACACCGATGTCTTGGACAACATCATCTATTTGACGAACAACCGCCTCAACCGGCAAAGGATAGACGCCGCTCACCCCTTGCGTATTTTGTGCAGTCACCGCTGTAATGGCACTCATACCAAACGTCCCTAAACTCAAAAATGTCTTAAGATCGGCTTGAATCCCTGCCCCCCCACCTGAATCAGAACCAGCAATGGTAAGTGTGCGACGGGGCAATGCTTTTGTTCTGGTTTGGTTCATATCGATTGTTTGATCCAATAAAATTGGATCAAACACCCTCCTTTCGTATATTCATCCATCCACTTCATACCATTTCAATCGATCTTCTCTAAGACGTTCAGAAAGAGCACCGAGTGCATCGATGAGCCGCACGCCGTATGTGCCAACACCTTCTTTTTCCTCAGAGCGCAACATCGCTCGAGCATCTTCACCTGCTAAACCATAGGCCATCAGTGCAGCAGACGTCCCCCAAAAGGGATCATCCGCTACAGCCACATACGCTGCAACAACGGCTCCTAAAAGACACCCCACCCCTGTCACCTTGCTCATCCAAACATCCCCGTTTTGGACGATCAACGTACGTTTACCATCGGTGATCACATCTTCTGGTCCAGTGGCTGCGACAATGGTGTTGAAATGCCGTGCGGCGTCGCGCGCGACGTCTATCCTGAGATCCAAGGCGACATGCCCAGCATCAACGCCTTTGATCGGCAACGAACGGCCGATCATGTTGGCAACTTCGGCAATGTTCCCTCGAATAACAGTAAAAGAACCGACTTGTAAAAGATGTGTGACCGTTTCAGTACGATACGTCGTTGCACCCACACCGACGGGATCCAGGACTGTCGGAATACCTTTATCATTGGCGGCACGAAGCGCCTCGTCCATCGCCCGACGCGTCTCCGATGTCAAGGTGCCAATATTGATGAGTAAAGCATCAGCCATACGCGCCATCTCGCCCGCCTCCTCAGGCGCGTCGGCCATCACTGGTGAGGCCCCGATCGCCAACAGCCCATTGGCTGTAAAATTTTGCACAACTGTGTTCGTGATGCTGTGGATTAGCGGGTTCTTTTCACGAATACGTTGGGTAAAAGCCTGTACAATCGCTGCTTGCATGGTATCGTCTCCTTTGCCAAGGCATAACATAAAGCAAATGAAAAAGCGACCTGACGTCAGCAGTCAGGTCGCACGTTGCCAATATTTTTATAAACGTAGGGCTACGTTTGCTACCGTTACTGCTTTCCTCCGCTGGTCCGAACCAGATCAGGTTCAAGGGTTGGACACATACGTCCTCTCAGCCACCCTTCAACAAGCATGAATGGCACCCCTAGCAGTTTGTAAGCGTATGATCATACATTGTCAAGGTTTCAATCTATATAGAATGTATCCTGAATTTCGATATGTGTCAAGTATTTGCTTATGGTCAACGCCCTATTCTGCGAATTTTTGTTTTATGTGTTATAATCTTTCATAAGGAAGGATATTCCATTCGAACAGACGCTGATTCTACAACAACATGGTTCGCCCACACCTTCAATCAACACCCACTTCTTTTGAATACCATGATAACCCGCAAGGGGGATACGACAATGACAGTACCATCAAAAAAAGAACATGCTAAAGAACATCCTCAGCTTGTACATAGCTTACTTGAAGATCACACACAAAAAAAACAGCCACGTTTGTTGCTGATCACTGAAAACACACTTGGTTTGGGCCATCGGCGTGCAGCTGAAGCGCTCCAAGTTGCTTGGCGTGTAGTCACCGGTCAAGAAGCTCCCATCGAAACAACGCTTCCAGAAAAACTCACCCTTTCCTATAACCACATCTATGGGCAAACCTTGCAACATGCACGGTTTTTATGGGGACTGGCCTACGCCAGTGAACGCATGAGCAGCAGACTTTTTCGTCACGGATTCGCCTTACAGAGTATGGCCAAAGCCGAACACCTCATCCAGACGTATCGACCGGATGTTGTCCTTGTCACTCATGCACTACCGGTCGCTGTCTTTGGAAAACTAAAGCGTAAAGGTTTCTCCTTTCAGCTCAGTGTCGCCGTGACAGATTTCGATGCCAACGGTTTTTGGGTTGACCGCGAAGTTGATCGCTACTATCTTGCCCACGCCTCACTGATCCAACGCCTTCATCGACGCTACCGTGTGCCTTTATCCACCATGCAGGCAACAGGCATACCCATTATGACACCGCCGCATGATGAGCCATATGATCTTAGAAAAAAACTGAACCTTCCATTGGATCTTCCCATCATTCTCATTGCCGGAGGCGGTGAGGGCCTTATCGATGTCCGTAAAATGATACCGGCGCTTGATCAACTGAGTGAACCTTTTGCGATGGTGATCATGACTGGACATAATGAAGCCCTTTGGCAATATCTGCATACCCAATCCAGTCTTCATCATCCATTCATCGTCAAGCGTTATGTCGATAATTTCCTCGACTACCTGATGGCCAGCGATCTCATCATCAGTAAGCCCGGCGGATTGACCCTTTCCGAAATATTTGCAGTAGGCCGCCCATCCATCCTCATCCAGCCCATTCCTGGTCAAGAAACTCGAAACCTCAAATTTGTCCGTCGTTATGATGCTGCCTTAATCGCGCGCGATATAGATACACTTGTTAAGACAGTACGCGATCTTTTACTGAGCAGCGCTCAGCGTCATGATTTAGCCGCCCGTGCTCTTTCTTTGGGAAAGAAAGATGCTGCTTATACCATCGTTCACGATCTTCTCGAACGCGCACATACACATAACCCTTCATCGAAAATTGTATCAGCACGTTGACACGTTAAAGGATACAGGCTATAGTAGTGCTTATAGTGCCGTTACACGTCCGGCAAATAGACACACATAGAAGTAGAACATCATAACCAGAGGAGTGGGAGAGGATGATCCAAACCGCCAATTTAGGCTATCCTAGATTAGGACAAGGACGCGCTTGGAAACGCGCATTGGAACGTTTTTGGAAAGGTGCGCTAGACGAAACTGCGCTCCATGAAACGCTCAAAACGCTGCGCACGGAACATCTTCAAAAACAAGCAGCGCTCGGAGTAGAATGGGTACCCGTCGGTGATTTTACGTATTATGATCATGTGCTTGATCTGGCTGTCGATTTTGGACTGATTCCAGAACGTTTTTATACGCTTTTAGATCATCAACCGTTGACCGCAGGTGAGGGTCTACCGCTTTCAGTCTATTATGCCATTGCGCGTGGACATGAATCCCTTCCAGCGAGTGAAATGACAAAGTGGTTTAATACAAATTACCATTATATTGTACCGGAGATTGGTGATGATCCTAAGCCTCTTCTCCTTCGCAACCGTCTGCTTGAAGCTTATGAAGAAGCCAAAGCATTGGGCATAAAAGCGCGTCCTGTCATACTCGGGCCGTATACATTGGTCAGTCTAGCCAAAGGATACAGCTTGGATCGCTTTTCTCATATTGTTCGGCGTCTTATCCCGGTCTATGAAACGATATTCGCGCAACTTGAAGCAGCTGGCGCCGAATGGATCCAAATCGATGAACCGCAGTTGGTAACCGATATCCCCGCAGACCATTTGCCACTTCTTGAAGAGATTTACACAACCTTAAAGGCCACGCGGAAGACATTAAAGCTCATGCTACAAACATATTTCGAATCTCTCTCCCATTATGAGACGATCGTCCAACTACCAGTCGATGGCATTGGCTTAGATTTTGTGCATGGTCAAAGAGAAAACGAAATGAATGTCGCGCGTTATGGCTTTCCTCAAGATAAAGTCTTAGGTGTTGGGCTCATCAATGGTCGGAACGTGTGGCGTGCCGATCTTATGGCTAAATATATGTTTTTAAAACGTCTCAGCGCTCACGTACCTTTTGAACGGATGATTTTATCCCCTTCTTCCAGCCTGTTGCATGTGCCGATCAGCTTAGAACCGGAAGATGCGCTCGAACCTGCATTAAAAGACGTTTTAGCCTTTGCCGATGAAAAACTAAAAGAACTTGCCCTCTTAGCCCATGCCGATGATCCAGATGCAATGATGCTTCAAACCTATCAACATGCGACTGAGGTTCGTGAACGGTTTCTCGCTACACATCCGTTCCCTGCACCTGAAAGTATTGATCCCGCAATGTACGAACGGGCCAAACCGTTTGAAGAAAGAAAAAGTCTACAACAAGAACATCTCCAACTCCCGCTGCTTCCAACAACGACCATCGGAAGCTTTCCGCAAACCAAAGATGTGCGTCAAGCGCGTGCCAAGTGGCGTAAAGGGGATATGAGCGACGCTGAATACGAAGCATTTATTAAAGAAAAGATCGCTGAATGGATTCGGATTCAAGAAGAACTCGGCCTTGATGTGCTCGTTCACGGGGAATTCGAACGAACCGACATGGTCGAATACTTCGGTGAGAAGCTTGGCGGTTTTGCTTTCACGAAAGAAGGTTGGGTGCAGTCCTATGGTTCACGCGCTGTCAAACCACCGATTATCTATGATAAAATCGAATATCATGAACCGCTGACTTTAAAAGAGACTGTCTTTGCCCAATCGCTTACAAAAAAACCAATCAAAGGCATGCTCACAGGTCCGGTGACGATTCTCCATTGGTCTTTTCCGCGCGATGACGTTGCCCCCGAAGCCATCGCCTTCTCCATCGCCGATGCGCTTCGTCAAGAAGTCGCCGCCTTGGAAGGGGCAGGCATTCGCGTTGTGCAAGTCGACGAACCAGCCTTCCGTGAAGGTCTCCCTCTCAAACAAGAGAAATGGCAACATTATCTCGACTGGGCCGTGCGCGCTTTTCGACTGACGACTGCTGTCGCCAAACCCGAAACGCAAGTGCACACCCATATGTGTTACAGCGAGTTTGGTGATATTATTGATGCCATCAAAGCCTTAGATGCAGATGTGATATCCATCGAAACTTCACGCAGTCACGGTGAACTCATTTCTGCCTTTGAAGAAAATACGTACGACAAAGAAATTGGTCTCGGCGTCTATGATATCCACTCCCCACGCGTCCCTGATCGCGACGAAATCAAACAGCTCGCCGAGCGGGCCCTCAAAGTTCTGCCCAAAGAACATTTTTGGATTAACCCTGACTGCGGTCTGAAAACGCGCGATATCCCCGAGACAATTGCTTCGCTTAAGCTCATGGTTGACGTTGCAAAAGAACTCAGAAATAGACTTAACAGTTAAAGCAGTGCATGCGCATGATCTTTGTAAACGTTCTTTTACCTGTCGTACTCATGATTTTGGTGGGTTATGTTTACCGACGTGTGAGCAACATTCCTGTTCGTCCACTGGCCCATCTATCAACGTACATCTTAAGCCCAGCATTACTTCTTAGCTATTTATCCACTTCGCCTATGACGTCCCCGGCACATCTAAAAATTGCTGGGGCCGTCTTGCTTTTTACCGCATTCATGTACCTTATTACGGAGCTTTTTTACCGTTTGTATCAATTACAACCCTACCGACAAGCAGCTTTGCTGACGACACTGTTCCCTAACACTGCCAACTATGGTCTGCCGGTCCTTTTATTCGCATACGGTGATGAAGGCTTAAAAATCAGCATACTCGTTGTGGTCGTGAATTTTTTGTTAATGTACACCATCGGGCTGATGATCGCTGCTTCTGGTAGTAGCCAACCACTCTCACCTTGGAAAACGCTGCTCCATGCACCTACCACATATGCCATGCTCTTGGGGCTATTGCTTTCTCTATTTCATATACCGATCCCTGATTTTATCGCACTTCCCCTTCGTATGATCGGCGAAGCGATGATACCCGTGGCACTTATGACGTTAGGCATGCAACTGTACGGTACACGGACAACCGAAGTCTGGCAACCGATCCTCCTCGCAACCATGCTACGTCTTTTGGCCTCACCGTTGGTCATGTTCGGTGTTGTATGGCTTTTAAAGATCGATGGTCTCGCCGCAAAAGTACTGATTGTCCAAAATGCAACATCAGCAGCTGTACTCATGACGATGTTTGCTGCCGAATATGATGTACGTCCTGGCATGGTCGCCAATATTACGCTATGGACAACGGTCTTAAGTTTTATGACGCTCATGGCTATCCTATATATTCTTGAATATTTACCTATATAGGGTATAAGCACTAAAAGCCCCATCGGCAGTCGATGGGGCTTTTGTTGATCATTTTTCTTTATAAGACTTCAGCAACAGATTTTAACTGCATAAAGTGCGTGAGGTAATCAGGACCACCAGCCTTAGAATCCGTTCCTGACATATTGAATCCGCCAAACGGATGTGCACCGACAACCGCGCCCGTGCACTTACGGTTAAAGTAGAGATTTCCAACATGGAATTCCCGGCGTGCTTTTTCTAAGTGCGCACGATTTTTACTATAAACCGATCCCGTTAGACCGTAGTCAGTAGCATTGGCAATCGCTAAGGCATGATCGAAATCTTTGGCTCGAATCACAGCCAAGACCGGTCCAAAGATTTCTTCTTGTGCAATACGGGCCTCAGGATCCACTTCCTCAATGATCGTCGGCTCAATGAAATAACCGACTTCATCATGACCATGCCCACCCCATACAAGCCGACCTTCTTTGCGACCAAGTTCAATATAATTCATGATCTTATCAAAAGCAGCGCGGTCGATCACCGGACCGAGCGTATGCGCATACGATACGGGATCACCTTGTACGAGTGCTTTGGTTTTTTCGATGATACGCTCGAGAACCGCATCATAGATGCTATCGAGTAAAATCGCTCTGGAACAAGCCGAACACTTTTGTCCTTGGAAGCCAAAGGCCGAGGTGACAATACCCTGAGCAGCCGCCTCGAGATCAGCGCTATCGTCAACAATAATGGCATCTTTACCACCCATTTCGGCGACGACGCGCTTGAGCCATTTTTGTCCAGGTCTCACTTTTGCCGCACGTTCATATATGCGCGTTCCGACTTCTACAGAGCCAGTAAAGGAAATAAAACGTATGCGCGGATGGTCGACCATCGCGTCGCCTATTTCACCGCCACTACCGGGAATAAAGTTGATCACACCTTCTGGGATGCCTGCTTCTTGGAAAATCTCAAACATTTTATATCCGACTACCGGTGTCGCAGAAGCTGGCTTTAATAACACCGTATTCCCAGAAACGACCGCGCTCA
>JAVERJ010000085.1:0-8230 GCA_034007185.1 Candidatus Carbonibacillus sp.
GTGGGTATGAAGATGAGAGTGGTCCGCGTATGGTGCATACGCCATGGTATGATGAACCTATTCCATTTCAAGAGGCGGCAGAGTATGGAACGCGTAAGGTCATTCAAGACCATTCGACGATCGGAATTGTGGTAACGACGGATGGTTCGATTGGTGAAATTCCGCGTGAAGATTATATCGAAGCTGAAGAGCGCGTCATTCAAGAATTAAAAGATCTAGGGAAACCTTTTGTGGTCGTCCTAAATACGACGCGTCCGTATGATCCGCGGACAGAAGGGCTGCGTATGGAACTGACAGAAGCTTACAATGTACCCGTCTTGCCGCTTTCGGTGGCGACGATGACCGAAGCAGATGTCTTAGGCGTGCTTAAGGAAGCACTGTATGAATTTCCTGTTCATGAAGTGAAAGTCAACTTGCCAAGCTGGGTCATGGTTCTCGGTGAAGAACATTGGCTTCGAAAAAAATTTGAAGAAGCTGTTGAAACCACGGTGGCTACGGTGGAACGTTTGCGTGATGTAGAGACGATTGTGGGGATGTTCGAAGATTATGATTTCATTGAAGATGCCCATCTTAAAGAAATGCATATGGGTCAAGGCATCGCGGAGATTGAACTTGGGGCTTCCGACGTCTTGTACGAAGAGATCGTGCAAGAAGTCGTAGGTACAGAAATACGTGGGAAAGACGATCTCTTAAAGCTGTTGATTGATTTTGCCCATGCTAAAAAAGAGTATGATCATTTTGCTCAGGCCATCGAGATGGTACGGGCTACTGGTTATGGCATTGCTGCTCCGCGTATTGAAGATATGGAATTGGAAGAGCCGGAAATTGTACGACAGGGTGCACGGTTTGGGGTCAGTCTTAAGGCTAAGGCACCATCGATTCATTTGATTCAAGTTGAGGTTGAATCTGAGTTTTCGCCCATCATCGGTACGGAAAAACAAAGCGAAGAATTGGCGCGCTTTTTAATGCAGGATTTTGAGAAAGATCCACAAGCGATTTGGAACACGGAGATCTTCGGACGTTCGCTCTATAGCATTGTCAATGAGGGCATTCAAGCAAAACTGCACATGATGCCTGATCAGGCGCGTTATAAATTGAAAGAGACCCTCACACGCATTATCAATGAAGGTTCCGGTGGGCTGATTGCCATACTCTTGTGAGGAAGATCGGTGTATTAATCATATTCTTTCTTTGACGTGAGGCCTTGGGGATAGTGTAAAAAATGTATCATTGAAACGTTGACCGTGAGATGGTGTTCAATCGGTCAACGTTTTTGTTTGATCAGGCGTATCGGCTTGACAAATGTATGGATTATGTCTAATCTATGTTTAGATAGGTTTTTAAGTGTGTTTTAACCAAACCTTTTTGTCTAACTTGTGTCTATTTTATTGTATGCTCATCACGCTGTCTCTGTGAGCGTGTGGGTGAGCAGGTTGGTGATTGTGTGTGATCATGTTATACTATGTTTGCCATGTGTTTTTATCGGTTGTGTCTTAAAAAATTGCAGGATTCATCTTGGTGTTGAGGAGGCCATACCGTTGTCTGTTGATCATGAAAAAATAGAGCATGCCGTTCGTTTAATTTTAGAAGCCGTTGGAGAAGATCCGGAGCGTGAGGGTTTAAGAGAGACACCAGCGCGCGTGGCGCGGATGTATGAGGAGATTTTTGCTGGCATTGGAGAAGATCCGGCGAAACATTTTTCAGCCATCTTCAGTGAGGAACATGAGGAGATCGTTATTGTTAAAGATATTCCATTTTACTCTATGTGTGAACATCATCTCGTACCTTTTTTCGGCAAAGCGCATGTTGGTTACATTCCGCGCGATGGCAAAGTTGTTGGTTTAAGTAAACTGGCACGCGCTGTCGAAACAGTAGCCAAGCGGCCACAACTACAAGAACGAATGACCGCACAAATTGCCGATGCGATAATGCAACGTCTTGAAGCGCACGGGGCGATCGTCGTGATCGAAGCAGAACACCTCTGTATGGTCATGCGGGGCGTCAAAAAGCCTGGTTCGAAGACCGTCACATCTGCAGTTCGCGGTATTTTTGCTGAAAATGCGATGGCTCGGACGGAAGCGCTGGCACTCATTCAAGGCAAATTATCATGAATGTATGGTCAGTTTAACGTTGATACAATGATCGATGTGATCGATGAGGGTGATGGTATGGACGAGGCAAAACAAAACGCTGATATACTTTATAAAGCTGCGATTCAGCCGCCATATGTTGTGATTAAGGCCAAAGAAAACGGTGTACAGGTGATTGGAATGACGCGCGGAGAAAGTACGCGGCTCCATCACACAGAAAAATTAGATAAACATGAAGTCATGATCGCGCAATTTACAGAACATACATCGGCGATTAAAGTACGGGGGAAAGCGACCATTTATACAGCAGTCGGTAGAATCGAGACAGATGACATAAGTTAGCTTGGAACCAAGTAAGCTATGTCTTAAAACGTTTGACCACGCATAGGATAGGTACTAATAAAGGAAGCAAGCCTGTTAGAGGTGAGGCTCCCTATGCGGGTCGTTTCGATGCTTATCGTAGCATTGCTTTTGGTTGTGATCATCTGGGGAGCAGTTGGGATATCTTCTCCAGAATGGGCTACTGCCCCGACCAGTCATCTCGTATCGATAGGGCCATCTTCTGGTGTAATCGAACCTCAAGATCTCGAGATCAACGTGGTTCGTACGTTATCCCGTGTTAAACGAGAGGGAAGAATCGCGTTTGTCGATCTCGATTCAAAGCGGCTTATGATAGACCTCATCTTACCTGAGCGTTCCACGGCAATGCTATGGCATGATTTGTGGGCGCTCGGGCATGATGTTTTTTTAGAACTTCCGATGAAGGAACTCTGGGTACGTGTTTTTGTGCAAGAACATAACGTGGGTCAGACGATCGGGGAACATCGCCTTTGGATGGCAACCATCCTCTATCGTCCTGAACGGATCAATATCAAAAAGCCTGAGCCGTGGGGGGAAACGATGTTTCGCCAATTGTTTTCAGCGGAAGTGCAGTGGGTGCCATAGGCTCGCCTGTGCTTTTAGTATGTGCTATAATCATCTGAAGACGTGTTTTTATGTGTTAGGGGATGAACTGGTGGGAATGCTTGATGAGCGGGAAACAGAATGGATCGTACGGGATGTGCATCGTCTTCTCGTAGCAGATTGGCCGAATGGCGTTCCTATGCCAAATCTCCCACGTTGGCGACACGTACTTTTACAAGTGTTGCTTCGTGCGCATACGATGACAGATCGTGATCGGCATACACTGGGACAAGCCTTTGTTTTGATCGACCTCGGCCTCAAACTGCATGAGACACTGGATGCGCTTTATCAAGAAAAAACAAAATCGTATCCCGGGTTGTTTCGCCCAGAACTTACAGCGTGGGCGGATTTGTTAACACCAGCGGAACGGGTGCTATTGGGTGATCTCCTAAGCAGTCGTTATTTTTTGTTACTCTCTGAAGCTGGTCTCATTCATGCTGTGTATCGTTTTGCCCGGGCCATCGAAGACGTCCATATTCATAAAGCGCTGCTTTGGCAGTATTTACGAAGTGAACCGCTCGATGGTATGCGTCTTTTTAATCTTAAAGTCAATATTGAAAGCGCCTTATTTCAAGCAGTGATGCCGGAAGGGATGTCATGGCAGACATTGCCACTGGCAGTCGTCCGTTATTACATTGGTCAACGTGGGACGCCACTTATTCCTATGCGTGAACTGACGCGCTTTCATGAAGAATTGTACGCACTTTTAAAGACGCTCCTTCCTGGGCAAAAGGCGCAACAAGAGTATTTGATGATGCAGTGGATGGATGATGGACATTCATCGAGTGGTAATGTGTTATCGGGGCGTTTTGCTGGAGAGGGGTCCTAAGACGTGCCACATGAAAGACAGTTTACGTCTGCCGAAGAAAAAGAGCGGTTTGTGCGACATGTGTTTGACTCGATCGCACCGAGTTACGATGGGATGAATAGTCTTCTTTCGTTTGGCGTCCATAAACGCTGGCGGAAAACGATGTTCAAAATGTTAAATGTGCAAGCTGGTATGCACGTCCTCGATGTGGCTTGTGGAACGGGTGATTTGGCTCTCGCCCTTTCACGGGTTGTTGGCGCACAAGGGTCTGTTGTCGGACTTGATTTTTCACCTCGAATGCTAGCGATTGCCAAAGAAAAAGAAAGGCGCATACGGGACAAAGGCGATGCACTTTCAGGTGTGACATGGGTCGAGGGGAGTGCTTTAAATCTCCCTTTTCCAGATGGTTCATTTGATGTGGCGACGATAGGTTTTGCCTTGCGCAATGTGCCAGATATTGAAAAGACACTCTCCGAAATGCAAAGAGTTGTACGACCGGGGGGATGGGTCGCTTCTTTAGAGCTTTCCAAACCTGTCATTCCCGGTTTTAAAACACTCTATTATGTTTATTTTGAACATGTGTTACCGTATTTGGGGAAAATTTTTGCTCGACAGTATGAATCTTATCGTTGGTTACCGGAGTCGTTAAAAAGTTTTCCTGATCACCGTGAACTCGGTCAGCTATTTGAAAAGGTTGGCTTTCGTCATGTGCGTATACGTCTTTTAACGGGTGGGATTGCTGCCATTCATATTGGCCAAAAACCTGAGGATGGTGGAAGGGTATGAAAGGACAGTCGATGTCTGTACAGCAGACCTCAAAGATTAAAATTTTTCTCGAGATGATTAAGTTTGAACATACCATTTTCGCGCTTCCATTTGCATATCTTGGACTCGTATTGGGCGCGATGTGGGTGAACGGACAGTGGCCAACGCTATATGCGTGGTTTTTTGCGACGCTTGCGATGGTCGGGGCACGCACGGCAGCGATGAGTCTCAATCGCCTCATTGATCGCGCCATTGATGCCAAAAATCCACGGACTGCATCACGCGCATTGCCACGCGGTCTTCTATCGGTTGGCGAAGTATGGCTTTATACGATCTTATCCTTTATACTTCTTTTTTTTGCTGCTGCGATGCTCAACCCTTTGGCGGTTCAACTTTTACCCTTAGCGGTATTTGTCCTCGTGTTTTATTCCTATACCAAACGATTTACATGGATGAGTCATCTTGTCTTAGGGGTAGCGTTGGGACTGGCGCCTTTGGGTGGTTGGGTTGCTGCGACAGGCCGTTTGGATGGGGTGAGCCTTCCAATTTTTTTTGCGGTGATGTTTTGGACGGCTGGTTTTGATATTGTTTATGCAACACAAGATGAAGCTTTTGATCGCGCTCATGGTCTTCATTCGATTCCGGTCCGTTTTGGCCTAGCACGTTCACTTGTTATCGCTCGTATGTTTCACGCGGTCAGTATCTTTTTTTTACTTTTACTTTGGTACACTGCGGGGTTAAATATCATTTATGGATTAGGTGTTTTCATCGCAGCGCTGCTTTTGGTGTATGAGCATTCTATTATTTCTCCGCGCGATATGAGCCGACTGGATACGGCCTTTTTTACCATGAACGGTATCTTAAGCGTCGTCGTATTTGTCGCGACGGTTTTGGCACTTTTGACCCGGACTTATGTTTAAATCAATATATGGGCGGGTTTTGCGGTATCATGCTTATGAAGCAAACGTTCTCGTTAGGCCATTGTGACGCTGGTGGTCGGACATACGCGCTTGAAGGTGCTAGGAGGTAGACGGGTGCAGCGGGTCGTTGTAGGCATTACGGGTGCCAGTGGTTTTGTATACGGTGTAAGAGCGGTGCAAGTGTTGTATCAGGCAGGTTACGAAGTGCATCTCGTTGTTTCCGACAATGCTTATATGGTAGCAGCGAAAGAGCACGGCATGACCTTTCAACCGAACCGTGCGGCGACTTGGCAAAAGCTTGTGCGCTCTACGGCTCGAAACCCTATGCTAAGGTACGATGATGATGTTGATGCTATGGCTCATGATGATGCGATTGATAGACGCAATCACCCGGAAGGACGTCTTGTTCTCCATGCCTTTCGCGATGTATCTGCGCCGATTGCCAGCGGATCATTTTTATCTTTGGGTGGTATGATTATTCCGGCATCTATGGGGACTGTGGCCGCAGTGGCGCTTGGCCTTAGCAATAATTTGATCGAGCGGGCATTTGATGTTCTCATGAAAGAAGGGCGACGAACAGTCCTTGTTCCACGAGAGACGCCTCTTTCTGCACTTCATCTCGAACATATGTTACGTCTGGCAAGGCTTGGCGTGCGTATCGTTCCGGCGATGCCAGCTTTTTATCATAGGCCACAAACGGTGGAAGAGATCATCGATTTTGTTGTCGGGAAGGCACTAGATGCTCTGGGTATCACAGATATTCCACTGTTTCAACGCTGGGGTGAAAAAGACGTTAGGTTATAAGGACGGGAAATAAAGGCCGAAGTGCTAAGCTGTACAGAATGGCGTATGAGGGAAAGGAGTCTTGGGCTGTGTTAAGGTTGGGGCAGATTGATTATACAAATACGCTACCGTTCTTTTATTACTTTGACCGTGATGCTTTTCCATTTGCGCTTGATGTTATCAAAACATCACCAGCGGAGCTGAATCGTAAAATGCAAAGCGGTGAGGTCGATATGGGGCCGATGTCTTCCTTTGCGTATGCCAAACAAGCCGACCATTTATTGCTTTTTCCTGATCTTTCGGTCAGTTCCTTTGGGCCGGTTGGCTCGATATTTCTTTTTTCACATCGACCGCTCCATACATATCGTGAACCTTCTGTCGTCCTTACGGATCGTTCGGCGACAAGTGTTGTTTTAGCAAAAATTGTCTTAGAAAGATTTTTTCACCTATTGCCGCATTATGAGACAGCTGCTCCTGATTTGGAGACGATGATGCTGAGGCATGATGTGGCGCTTTTAATAGGAGACGAGGCTTTGACTGCTTACCGTATGAATCGATCGTTTTACACCTATGATTTAGGCGATCTTTGGCGATCGTATACTGGACAGTGGATGACCTTTGCTCTTTTTGCTGTACGTAAGAGTGTGTACGAAACACAACGCGCATCGGTGGATCGTATTTTTAAAGCGCTCCGCGATAGCAAGTGGCGGCACCTGAGCGATCCGGAACCTCTTGTGCGTTATGTTCAAAGCTCATACGGGGGCGATCGTGCCTTTTGGTATCAATACTTTAATGGTCTGGAACATGATTTTTCTGAGGAACAACGATCTGGCCTTTTGTTGTACTATCAAGAAGCAGTTTCACTTGGTTTATTGGAACGTGTGCCAACTTTTTCTTTTATTTCTGATACATCTGATGATCGTATAGCGGACGGCGTCGCACAAGATGTTCTCATGGGCTTGGGGGGGAGTTCATGCATATCTTAGATGTTTATGAGACATATCATGAAGGATTGGGGCGCGTTGAAGATGTGTTAAGCGCACTTATCACGCGAGATGTACCTCTCTATACTGATACTTCGCGGCACCTTCTCGAAGCTGGCGGAAAAAGAATGCGTCCACTGGTTGTGTTGATTGCTGGGCAATTTGGAGAAGTTAAGGATCGCTTTGATGAACGTCTCATCCGGTTAGGAGCGATCATGGAACTCATTCACATGGCGACGCTTGTACATGATGATGTTGTGGATGAGAGCCATACGCGTCGTGGTCGACCAACGGTGGCTCAGGCTTGGGACGTCCCAGCTGCTGTGTACACAGGTGATTATATGCTCGCCGTTGCGCTGAAGGAGCTCAGTCAGTTTGATGATCCACATCTTCATGCCACACTGGCGCGGGCCTTAACCGAAATGAGCCGCGGTGAAATCGAACAGCTTCATGATCTTTTTTCTACAGATGTAACACTGAAACGTTATTTGCGACGCATTCGTCGTAAAACGGCACTTTTGATCGAGATGAGTGCGCGTCTTGGGGCGCAAATGACAGGTGCGAGACCGTCTGTTCAAAAGGCTTTGGGTGCTTATGCCTATGCAACCGGTATGGCTTTTCAGTTAACCGATGACATTTTGGATGTAATAGGCAGTACAGAAGCGTTAGGAAAACCAGCAGGAAGTGATTTGCTCCAAGGAAACGTAACCCTTCCGGTTATCTTTGCCATGCGTTGTGGCGATGAGCGGCTCAAGCGGGCGCTTTATACGTATCTTGAAAAAGGTCAACAGATGAAACGAGAAGGTATAAGCAAAGAAGCCTGGCAAGAACGAGAGCTGAGTGACCTTCACTGGATTTTGTCGCGTCTTAAGACAAGTGAAGCCATAGAGTTCAGTCGTCAGATGGTTCATCGTTATG
>JAVERJ010000086.1:0-8161 GCA_034007185.1 Candidatus Carbonibacillus sp.
CGGCTTGTGGAAGGATACGCTTTTTTTAATGCGCGATGCCCATGGTGTCAAACCTCTCTTTTATGGTTGGTTGAATGATAAGGTGCTCGTTGCCTCGGAAACGAGTGTGCTCACGCACCTCGGTGCTGATCGTATCGAAACGGTCCGTCCTGGTGAACTTGTGACATTGAATCTCTCGTTCAACGATCAAGGTAAACGCTTTTTTCCTCAACGCTTACCGTTGGTCGGTGTACCATCGCCTCAATTGTGCGCATTTGAAGCCATCTACTATAGCCGCACCGATGCCAAACTATATGAAAAGAGTGTATATGCCTTGCGAAAACGCATGGGAGAAAAACTCGCCGAAGCATATGTTCCAGAGGCGGATGTGGTGATCGGTGTACCTGATTCGGGGACGGCAGCGGCGATCGGCTACGCACAGAAAAGCGGTTATCCTTTAGAAATGGGTCTAGTAAAAAACCGTTACGTCGGTCGAACGTTTATTCAAACAACACAAGCGGCACGTGAACGCGGTGTTCGCCAAAAGTTGTCTGTGATTGAAGAGGTTGTGCGCGACAGACGGGTGATTCTCGTCGATGATTCGATCGTCCGCGGTACAACGGCGCGTTGGAATGTCGAATTGTTGAAAGATGCGGGAGCCCGGGAAGTGCATCTTCGCATCAGTGCGCCTCCGGTTCGTGCGGCTTGCCCATTTGACCTATTGGGGACGACAGAAGCAGAACTTTTTTTTACGTCGGTTCACCTTAAGACGCGTGAGCGCCATCCATTGGCTGAACACTTTTTTGCTGACGTTCCATCTGAAGCCGTGCTTCGTTCGCTGGCTGCAAGTCTTGGTGCTGATTCACTTTATTATTTGCCGATTTCCGATTTTAAGGATGTTCTTCAATCCGGTTATTGCATGGCGTGTTTTTATCGACAACGTCCTGAGGTGAGCAATATCGAACAACGCAGCGATCATCTTACGCAATCTATCGCGCCTAGTGTTCAACAAGAAGCGCCCCATCATGTCTGAGCCATGTCTGAGCCCTATAAAGACCGAGACATAGAAAAAACGCGTGAGCCAAGATGGCATCGAAAAGGAGCGATAAAAGGAGGCATATCATGCGAGAAGCTTATGAGCGTGCAGGTGTAGCGGTTGATCGTGGGTATGAGGCGGTGCGCCGTATCAAAAAACATGCCCTCGAAACATATACCGATGCTGTGAAAAGTGGGATCGGCGGGTTTGCGGCGCTTTATTCATTGGAATCCCTACAAAACGCTGCTTCTCCATTAACACTTGTAGCAAGTGCAGATGGCGTAGGCACGAAAACCCTTCTCGCTGAAGAGGTTGCGAAGAAGCTCGGTGATCAATCGGTGCACGTACACATGGGTGTCGACTGTGTGGCAATGTGTGTCAACGATTTACTGGCGCAGGGTGGCGAACCACTTTTTTTTCTTGATTATATCGCCATGTCGACACTCGACGTCGATAAGATTGAAGCCTTATCCCGCGGTATGGCAGAGGGATGTAAAGAGGCAGGGTGCGCTTTAATCGGTGGTGAGACAGCAGAGATGCCCGATGTGTATAAAAGTGGTGCCTATGATCTGGCTGGTTTTGCCGTAGGTAGGCTGGTGCGTGGTGAAAATCATGGGCGCATTCCGCAACTCGGTGATGTTCTCATCGGTGTGCCGTCGAGCGGATTGCACAGTAATGGTTTTTCCCTCGTGCGTCGCTGGGTGGAAGGAAGCCCTCAGGAACTTGCACGACCTTTTCTC
Organism: Candidatus Carbonibacillus sp.; assembly: GCA_034007185.1. Lineage (GTDB taxonomy): Bacteria > Bacillota > Bacilli > Thermicanales > DSM-22653 > Carbonibacillus. The sequence goes on from JAVERJ010000086.1 coordinate 1,756, forward strand.
GAATGGTGGGAAACGCTAACCCCTACGCCGGCTTTTCAGGGAGAAAAAGAGAACTGGTCGGGCCGAACATTGGGTGAAGTCCTCCTTACACCGACCCGCATCTATGTCAAGTCGCTGAAAACGTTGCTTCAGCACCCAGGGGTTGCGGGTATGGCGCACATCACTGGCGGCGGGTTGCTTGAAAATATTCCGCGCATCCTTCCTGATACCTTGGCAGCGGATATTCGCTTTGGGTATTGGCCGCTTCCTCCCGTTTATGCTTGGGTTAAGCAAGTCAGTGGACTCACTTGGGAAGCTTTGATGACGACATTTAACGTTGGGTTGGGGATGATCATCGTGGTGGATCCTGAAGCGGTGGAAGAGGTGATGGACGTTCTAAGGCGTTCCGGACAGACGCCTTATCGCGTTGGAAACATAGTCCCCAGAACGCATGCTGCCCTTCTGTTTCAAGAAGTGGGCGATGTTGTGTATCATTTTTAACATAAGAGTAAAATATGTTGGTCGGACGGCATAGACAGAGCGAGAGAAAGGATTGACGATGAGCGCAAAGAATATGAAAAAAATCGCGGTATTTGCATCGGGCACCGGTACCAACTACGCAGCGCTGAAAGCGTATGAAAGGCAGGGACAATACCATATCGCACTGCTCGTTAGTGATCGTCCGGGAGCACCGGTTACGGAGCGGGCGGTGCGCGATGGCGTGCCAGTCTTTGCAGAGACGTTCAAAGGTCATATCGAACGCGATCAATTCGAACGACGCGTGCACGAGCAACTGTATTCTCTGCAGGTTGATCTTATCGTTTTAGCCGGATATATGCGGTTGATCGGGGAGACACTTCTTGCGGCCTATCCATGGCATATCGTCAATATTCATCCTTCGCTTTTACCTGCTTTTCCAGGTCGGGAAGCAATAGCCCAAGCTTATGCCTATGGTGTCAAAATTACGGGTGTTACCGTTCATCTTGTGGATGCAGGGTTAGATCGTGGTCCGATTGTCGCGCAACAAGCGCTTGAAGTGGTTGAAACGGAGACTGTGGAAGAGCTGACTGCCCGCATCCATCAAATCGAACATGCTCTGTATCCATCGATTGTAGCCCGTCTGTTACATCAACCTTATCGTGTTCGAGGGCGACGTTTCGAATGGATGTAATAGATTTTAGAGAAATACCATGCAGGAGGTGCAGATGCTTGCTGAATCATACTCAACCATCGTATCGCGCTTTTTTAAGTGTCTCCGATAAAACTGGTCTTGTGCCTTTTGCCCAAGCACTTCAAAAGCGTGGCTTTGAACTTGTGGCATCTACAGGAACGGCACACTATCTACAAAACCATGGTCTTACGGTACAGTCTGCAGATGAGATCACGGGTTTTCAAGCATTGCTCGGTGGGCGCGTGAAAACACTTCATCCTTTGCTACATGCCGCTATATTAGCGCGTCATGATGATGCCGAGCATTTAGCAGATTTACAGGCGCTTGGTATGAAACCTTTTCAATTGGTGGTTGTCGGATTGTACCCATTTGAAACGGTGGCCAAGCAAGGTGCCGATCTGGATACACTCATTGAACATATCGATATCGGTGGTGTGGCACTCATCCGCGGTGCAGCAAAAAATGCGCGTGATGTCTGTGTTGTAACCCATCGTGAAGATTACGATCTCGTTCTTGAGGCTTGGGACAAAGGGGAGGCGGCATGGACCTTACTCAAACGGCGGATGGCCCAAAAAGCGTTTCGAGAAACTGCTTACTATGATGCACTGATTGCTGAAACGCTTGCTGAAAGATTCTCACTTCAAGACATAGAAAAAGAAGATGCGCTTTTCCCAGAGAAAATGGTAATTCCGTTGGAACTGAAGGAGCGCTTAAGGTATGGCGAAAATCCGCATCAAGATGCCGCTTATTATCGTCATCCGCGCCCACGATCGGGTGATGATGAGGCGCTTGTAGATTTTGTTCTCTTGCAAGGAAAACCTCTTTCCTATAACAACATACAGGATGCGGAAAGTGCTCTTTCTCTTGTCAAGCGGTTTCGCGAGCCGGCAGCGGTTGTTGTTAAACATATGAATCCGTGTGGTGTGGGCGTGGGTGATACGATCGAAGAAGCTTTTCAAAAAGCTTATGAGGCCGATCCAGTATCGATTTTCGGCGGCATTATTGCCCTTAATCGTCCTCTTAGCGCGGCCTTAGCTCAAGTTCTCAAAGAGATTTTTTTAGAAGTGATCATTGCACCCGATATAGCAAAAGAAGCGCAGGCCATCTTTGCTTCTAAAAAAAATGTGCGCATCCTTTTGCCTCAGAAAAAAGTCGAGACTTGGAGACACGCTGTAACCTATGGGGCGCCGTTGCTTGAGCTCGTTTCGATGGGTGGGGGTGTTCTGATCAAGACGCCGGATGATGTGGTGGAAGAAGAAATCAAAACCGCGCGCGTTGTGAGTAAGCGTCCGCCATCCGATGCGGAGTGGCAGGCGCTCGGTTTTGCATGGAAGGTCGTCGCCTCTGTCAAATCGAATGCCATTGTGGTCGCCAAAGATGGACAGACACTGGGCATTGGTGCGGGTCAGATGAATCGTGTCGGTTCTGTACGTATTGCTTTAGAAGCAGCAGGAGATAAAGCAAACGGTGCTGTAATCGCTTCAGATGCTTTCTTTCCAATGCCTGATTCGATTGAAATCGCTGGAAAAGCTGGTATACGTGCCATTATTCATCCGGGGGGATCGATTCGTGATGAAGCGGTGATTCGCGCTGCAGATACCTTTGATATGGCTATGGTCTTAACAGGTAAGCGTCATTTTCGTCATTAACGTTCGTATATCGGTTAAACATTGAACTTCATCCAATAAGCGTGTGACGATAAGGGGTGAGCTCATGAAAAAAGTTTTGATCATCGGAAGCGGCGCAAGAGAACACGCGCTTGGTCTTGCTGTTAAAGGCAGATTCCAGAGCCATGCCTTGGGATCGCATTCAGAGTCCGTACAACTGTTTTTTGCTCCAGGAAATGCTGGAACGGCAGGTATAGGTGAAAATGTGCCGCTTTCTATGACCGATGTGAATGCCCTGATACAATTTGCAGAAGATCAAGCGATCGATTTGACCATTGTCGGTCCGGAAGCTCCGCTAGCACTTGGCATCGTCGATCGGTTTAAACGTCGCGGTCTGGCGATTGTCGGCCCGGATCGTGATGCCGCAGCGCTGGAGTGGAGTAAGGCGTACGCTAAGGCTGCGATGCGCCGTTACGGTGTTCCTACGGCTGAGTTTGCGATTGTCAAGGATATGGAAGAAGCGCGTCGGCGGTTACGCGCTTTTGAACGTGTTGTGATTAAGGCAGATGGATTGGCTCAAGGAAAAGGCGTGGTGGTCACCGATGATGCGGAGGAAGCGCTGCAAGCTTTGGAAATGATGCTTGTAGAAAAGCGATTTGGATCGGCTGGAGAAACTGTCGTGTTAGAAGAACGTCTCTATGGGCGAGAAATCAGTGTCCATGCCCTTGTGGCTGGAGGAGAATACTACATTTTACCCCCCGCTCGCGACTACAAAAGGGCTTATGATGGAGATATGGGACCGAATACTGGTGGCATGGGGGCGATCACACCGCTTCCAGATGTCGATGAAGCACTATTAAAAGAAATTGAATCGACGATTATCGCGCCGATGGTCGGGGGTATGAAAGAAGACGGTATGGATTATAGTGGCATTTTATACGCCGGGCTGATGATCACCGCCGACGGACCGAAGGTATTAGAGTTCAATGTCCGGTTTGGTGATCCGGAAACGCAAGTATTACTGCCGGGGTATCATGGTGACTGGTTGGAAGTTTTCACCGAGATGGCTGCGGGGAGAATCGTTCCGCTTAAAGCGTGGACGACCGATGCTTTCCTCGGTGTTGTCATTGCTCAAGACACATATCCAGAGCGTACGAGGAACGATATCGCACTTCCTTGGTTAGAGGATAAATCCCTTGCACAGATTCAGGAAGAGCATGCCGATCTATGGCAACATGTAACGCTGTACATGGCAGGTGTTCGCCAAGAAAAGGGTGCATTTTGGGCAGAAGGTGGGAGACTTGCAACGCTTGTAGCGCGAGGTTCGAATCTAGAGCAAGCCTACGATCGAGCCTATCAGGCGCTGGATGTGCTTGTGCCAGATCAGGCACCAGTGATGTACCGTCGGGATATTGGGCGCTAAGATTCCTGTGTCATCGAGACAAAAACATAAAATATAGGTAGGCATCAACTCGATGCTTACCTATATTTTATGTGCATTCTTTGCGCTTTTGTGTATTTGTGGTTTTGATGCGGAAGTGTTGATCAGGTATATATTTTTATGTTCGCATGATGTTCGTAGTATGAGGTCTGAGGTGAATGAGGGGAGAGTTTAACTGTATAGGCCTAATAATCTCTTAGTTTTAAATTGACTAAAGTAGGTTGTATGGAGTACAGATAGGAGAAAATGAGATCCGGATCATGATCCAACGGACCCATAAGGCCCAAATAAGCGAGAATATCTCCTTCGTTGCTATACAGCGGAATACCGATGCTCCAGGCGCGATGAAAGAAGTGACACGAGTGTTCTTGCCCTTTAACAATACGCGGTTTTTTCGTTAACTCGGCAAGATTGATGGCATGCAATCCGATGTTTTCCTTATTAAAGTACATGCCCAACCGTATCCCCACATGATACCATGTTTCGAGCGCCTTTTTTTCCCCAATCATCCGCAAGGTCGCCAGATAAGGTGTGGTGATAAACGTCACAACGTGAGAAGCGCTGGATGTCGATTGTAAGATGGTCAGTTTTGATTCGACATCGTTGATTAAGTCGGTATAAGCCCAAAACGTTCGCACAAAATCATCTAAAGATAGCTGTTTTTTAGGGTATTGACACACCGAGATATCTTTTTTTGGTTGCTCGTTCTTAGTCCTTTCCCAAGTTGTTTTCCACGCTTCAATATCAACTTCAATCTGCTCACGCCAGGCTTGCCATGATACCGGTACGTTGTGAGGGGTCGATGATGTTTGCAAAAGGCGCACCTCCTGTCATAAGCGTTGATGATCTTTGAACCATGATCTTGTCTATCATGAGTATAACATAATGTCAGATTAGTGTGTATTGATATATTTTTGGTTGCATTTCCTTCTATTTGACCTTCAAGCGATAGATGTTTGGAAAACTTTCCTCCGGTGGCATGGTATTCGATCTTAAAACTTAATGAGAGTTGTTGAGAAACAAATACATGTAAAAAAAACATGTTGTTAAATATTTTAGTTCATTGAACCAATAAAGGACCTATATAGCGCATGCAATCAGAAAAATTTCCTAAATTCGACTTTATACTGTCATTTTTTTGCTGAAGTATGTTGATTTTAGTAGAAAGGGGTACTTGTTGATACTTGGAAGAACATGTTAAAATACAGGCAGTTAGAGATGATTGCTCTCGATCATGTCGTATGGAGTGTTGTTTGATTGCCATCGTTTTATGCAAGGTCCATAGGTCATAAGGAGGTGAAGAAGAATGAAAAAATGGGTTGCGCTCCTCACCATCGCTTTTGCGCTTGCCTTTGTTGTTGCACCTTCGTTAGGAGTAGAGATTTTACCGCAAGTAGAACATCCTTTCCCAGTTTAATTAATTATTTAGCTAAATAAGATAACTTCTCAATAACATACTCTTTATTGAAGAACCCTTCTAGATGTCCTATAGTATGAACTATAGGGCATTTTGTTGAGAGGGGTTTTATATTTTGCAAATAGGAGATATCATAGCCCAGCTTCGAAAAAACCTTGGGTGGACACAAGCTTATTTAGCAGAGGGTATCTGTTCAACTTCATATCTGAGTAAAATAGAAAATAATATTATTGTACCTAATAAAGAAACAGTACAACATTTATTAAAAAAACTTGGACATGATATAGACCATTTGGTTGTATTTGGTGAAAAAGAAAAAGAAATACAAAAAAAACTAAATACTTGGAACGATGCAATGACACGACTGCAGTTAGATGAAATTGAAGCGCTTTATGAAGATTTACGTTTACAAATCAAGGGAGTACTACTTAACCTTGATTTAGTTAACATGTTTGAAATTTTATCAGTACGTTATCACATAATAAAGAGAGATTTAAAGCAAGCTAAAAAAATATTGGATCAAGTAGGCCAAAAGATTAATAGTCTATCTTCCAATTCATTATATCAGTATTATCAAGTAATGGGCAGTTTTTATACTTGGCAAGAAGAGCATGAGCAAGCCTTAAAAGCTTATGAACAAGCTCAAAGGATCGCCAAAGAACTTAACATTGAGAATACTTTATTAGATTTACTCCTCGCTAATTTACATAGCCGCTTGTTTCATGTGTCGCATGCTCTTTTATATGCTGAAAAAGCGAGAAGAAAATTTAGTGAGGCTCTTAATTTTGTCC
>JAVERJ010000087.1:0-8144 GCA_034007185.1 Candidatus Carbonibacillus sp.
GGGCATTGAACCTCATCCGGAGATGCGGCGTATCGCAGAAAAGCGTTTAAAAAACGTATCCTTCTCTGCAAAACTGGTGTCAGGTGTAGCAGAAGCCCTCCCTTTTCCGGATCAATCGTTTGATTATGTGATCACTACCCTCGTTTTATGTTCGGTGCGTGATCCGAAAAAAGCGTTAAAAGAAATTGAACGCGTGTTACGACCTGAGGGGCGACTCATGGGGCTCGAACATGTCCGCATCGATGTGCCCAAGTGGGTCGGCGGTGTGCAAGATTTTATCACGCCCTTTTGGTCAAAACTGGCGGATGGTTGTCATCTCAATCGTCCGACAGAAGCATGGGTCGCAGAACGATTTCGATTAGAATGGGTCAAAAGTTACGTCGCCGGCGGTGTTGTTATGTTTGCAGCGCGTCCAAAAGTGTCAATTGGTTGAATGAATTGAATGGAGAGCGTATAATGAAACCATAACGTTGTTGAATGAAACCGCATATTGTTTCGCAGGCCCCCTGTTATCGATCTATCGATCGAGGTCTTAAGCATATCGATATTGCGTAAGAATGAAACAACCATGGAATGACCACTTTAAAGGAACGCGCATGATCACATAACGAACATAACGAAAAAGATTAAGCAATGCTGGTGATGGATGTAGACAGAGTTTAGCAGCGCGCAAGATATTGAAACATAGAGGAGAGGACTTAGCATGGGCATTCACCGCATTTTACTACCGTATGATGGATCAACGCACGCGGCACGCGCTGTCGACCTTGTACGTGATCTTTGTGAAGGAAAGGAAGCCTCGTGTCATGTAAGACTTGTGTATGTGATGCAACCTTTTACGCCATCACCGGAGATGATCAATCTTGATATCGACTGGCATGCACAAGCTGAAAAAGAAGGACAAGCCATTCTCAGTGAACCAGAAGCGAAACTCAAGGAAAAAGGGATGACGGTAGAGATCATCACCGCTTTAGGTGATCCGGCGCAGGAGATCCTTTTACTTTCAAAGGATGAGCCCACCGATCTCATTGTGATGGGAAGTCGTGGATTGGGGCGCTTCACAGAGCTTTTCTTAGGGAGTGTCAGTCAAAAAGTGCTCCATCATGCCTCTGTTCCTGTGCTGATCGCTCGTTAACGAAGACCCTTCACGTATACACATGTATTTTTAAGCAAGACATAGGTATCAGCAAGCTTTTTACTCGGTCCTAGCGACGGATTTTTGTTATAACCGTCGAGGCCGAGTTTTGTCGTTTATATGCGATACTGTGTTATAATAATGGGAACATAGAACGTTGGAGTGACATATCGTGGATAACCAGCGTATTGCTCAAATGTTAGAAGAGATGGCTGATCTTTCCGAGATAATAGGTGAAAATACATTTAAAGTACAAGCCTATCGTCGAGCAGCGGAGGCGATCGCTCGTCTGAATGAACCGGTACAAGCTGTCCTCGCAAGTGGTGGGTCTGTTCCGGGTATTGGGAAAGGGATTCGCACGTTCATTGAAGGGATAACGCTTGAAGGAGACAGTCCTGAGCTGCAGCGGCTTAGAGCTGAAGTTCCAGTCGATCTGATCAAATTAACACGTATCCCGGGGATCGGACCGAAAACAGTGGCCCGCCTTTGGCAGTCGTTGGGTGTTCGAACGTTAGAAGAAGTAAAACAAGCTGCTAAAGAACAAAAAATTCGTTCGCTTAAAGGGATTGGAGCAAAAACGGAAATGCTCCTATTGCGGGGGATCGAAAAAACAGAAAAACCTCTAGAACGCTGGCCACTCATGGATGCGCTTCATCTTTCTGAGGAAATATGTGCTCGCCTTCGAAAGGTACCGGGTGTGATGCGGTGTGAAGTTGCCGGCAGTATTCGGCGTGTACGCGAACTCATTAAAGATATTGACCTTGTTGTCATGACGGAAACGGCTCAGACGGTCGCTGAACACTTGAAGACATTTCCCGGAAATATTGAAACGGTGGCTTGGGGTGCGGAGAAAGTCACGTTTAAGTATGGAGCGTTGCAGGCAGTGAATGTCGATGTACGATTTTTCTCACCAACAGAGTTTATTTCCGGTCTCGTCCATTTTACCGGTTCAAAAGGACACAATGTTTTTTTGCGCCAACGTGCCAAAGAAAAAGGATGGAAACTATCCGAATATGGTTTAGAGGATGAACAGGCAGGCGTATTACAGTCATTTCAGACAGAAGAAGCACTTTATGCGGCGCTTTCGTTGCCGTATTTAACACCAGAACTCCGGGATATAGAGGTGATCGGTGGGGAGACGTTTTGGAAAGAAGCGACGGAAGAAGCAGTTCAAGCGCTGATAACATCAAGTAATATCCAAGGCGATTTGCATATGCACACAACGGCCAGCGATGGTGGGGATTCGATCGAAGCGATGGCGCGTGCCGCGAAAAAAAAGGGGTATCGATATATAGCGATCACCGATCATTCGCGATCGTTAAAGGTTGCTCGCGGTCTTTCAGTGGAAGCACTTTTAGAACATATGAAAGCGATACATGCTGTAGAAGAGAAGCTCTCAGATGAATGGGGCGAACCGTTTTACATTTTGCGTGGGGCAGAAGTCGATATCTTACCTGACGGTACACTTGATTATCCAGATGATATCCTCGAAGGCCTTGATCTTGTGATCGCTTCCGTTCATACCCATTTTAAACAGGATAAACAAGAGATAACGGAGCGCATATTAAAGGCTGCGCGTCACCCGTTTGTCGATATCATCGCACACCCGACTGGACGATTGATTGGTCGACGGGATGCATATGCCTTGGATGTCGAGGCTTTGATCGAACAAGCCATGCGATCGGGCGTTGTTTTGGAGCTGAACAGTTATCCCGAACGTCTGGACCTTGCGCCGTCGTATCTTCATCTTGCTCAAGCTTCGGGTGTTACAATAGCGATCGATACCGATGCCCACAATATAGCGGGCTTAGCGTGGATGGACCTAGGGGTAAAGGTGGCACGCAAAGCGCTTCTCCGACCAGAACACGTCATCAATACATGGGCACCAGAAAAACTCTTTGAATTTTTAGGGCGTCATCGGAAACATCGGCGCAAATGATCATAAGAAGACCTATGAATCTCACCGCTAGAGATTTTAAATCATAGCGCATCAAGCATGGACGGAGGGATGATTCATCGATCCGAAAACACTTCAGTTCTTAGAATATGATCGCATACTCGAACGGGTTGCTCAACACACGGCCTCGGAACTTGGACGGATGCGTATTAAAGCATTCCAACCTGAGATTGAAAAAGCGCGCGTGTTGGTTCTTATCGCAGAGACGGAAGAAGCTTATCGACTGCTTCAAGCGGGGGAAATTTTGCCACGGGAAGGGATCTTTCCTTTGGAGCCGCTTATTCGACGGGCAGAGCGTGGCGGCGTCCTCAGTGCTTTGGAATTGTATCAAGTGCTATCGACGGAGCGGGTCGCCTTTCATCTTAAAAAAAGTCTCACCGCCGCACATGAACGGCAAAATATCCCGCATCTTCTCGCATATGCTTCGCACCTGGCACCGGATGCTGATTGGATCGAGGTTCTCACGCGTTCTGTGGATGAAGAAGGAAATGTTTTGGACAGTGCTTCTTCAGAACTCTTACGTATTCGAAAAGACATTGGGCGCACACGAGAAAAAATTCGTACGACCATGGAAAATTTTTTACGCGATCCGCGCATTTTAAAGTGGTTACAAGAGCCGCTCATCACGGAGCGGGATGGACGCATGGTCTTACCGGTTCGTGCCCACGATCGCGCGCATATTCCGGGACTTGTGCATGACATATCTGCAAGCGGGCAAACCGTTTTTATTGAACCATCCGACGTGGTGCAACTTGGGAATACCTTAAAGCTTCTGGAACAGGCAGAGGCTCGGGAAGTCGCTCGTATTTTGCAATTCCTTTCACAAGGTGTCGGTGAAAGAAGTGAGCCTTTACGCACCAATCTCGATATTTTGACGAATCTCGATGTCATCTTTGCGCGGGCTGACTTTTCTCTGGATATCAAGGGAACGAGGCCGGAGATCGTCTATGATGGGGATGCTTATACGTTGTATGATGTACGCCATCCTCTTCTAGGCCAAAAAGCGATAGGGAATGATATTCGATTCGATTCGACCAATCAACTTTTACTTTTAACAGGTCCAAACACTGGAGGGAAAACGGTTTTTTTAAAAACGATTGGGCTGATCACCTTGATGGCGCAAAGCGGGTTGTATATTACAGCCCGTGAAGGATCGAGTGTGCGTGTATTTCAACATGTCTTTGCTGATATCGGTGATGAGCAAAGTATTGAACACAATCTCAGCACATTCTCGGCCCATATCCAAAGGATTGTCACCATTTTATCATCTGCTGATCATGCATCGCTTGTTCTTCTGGATGAACTGGGCGCAGGCACCGATCCGCATGAAGGATCAGCACTGGCCATCGCTATTTTAGAGACCTTGCGTCAAAAAGGTGCACGGGTCGTGGCTACGACCCATCACAGTTCGCTTAAGGCCTATGCAGCCGAGACACAAGGTGTCATGAATGCCAGTATGTCTTTTGATCTTATGACCCTACGGCCGACCTACCGTCTCCTCTTAGGGGTTCCCGGTGCCTCGCACGCTCTAGACATTGCTGAACGTCTTGGCATTCCGCAACAGACGATGTCGATGGCTCGGCATATGCTCGATCCGGAAATGCAACGGGAATCGAAGCTGCTTGCGACGTTAAGCGATGAACTTAATCGCTTAATTGAAGAAAGGCAGGCATTAGAAAATGAAAAACAGCGTCTTCAGCGACTTATAACAGCTTATGAGCGAGGGAAAACAGCACTTCAAAGCGAACGTGAAAAACTTTTAAAGCGTCTTGAGCGAGAATATCGTGAGACCTTTTCGATGATCGAACACGAGGCCAAAGAAGTGGTTCAGCGCTTAAAGGAACTTGAAAAAAAAGGAAGTGCGGTTAAACCGCATGAATGGACAGAAACCATGGCCGACCTCTCTCGTGCGCGCGCGCTCTTAGAAGATGTTCGGACCAAGTATCAACCGGCGTCGTCTTCCGGTCGTCGTGACCAACATCAAGCCCAAAAAAGAAAAGTCGAAAGAAGCACTTTGCTACCAGGGACAAATGTCATCATTCAGCCGCATGGTTGGCGCGGATCGCTCATCGAAATCACAGGTTCACAAGCTGTGGTTCAAGTCGGTCTCATGCGCATGACGGTCGATCTTCAAGCCATTACACCCATCACTGAGGACGAGACGACCCCTTTTGCCAGTCAATCCCAAAGGTCTTCTAGAAAAAAACAAGTCCTACCAACGTCTCGAAGTTCTACAGTGCGCGTTAAAGCCGATCATCGGGCGATGCATACACTCGATGTGCGTGGGAAAACCGTAGAAGAAGCGTTGGATGTACTCGAGGAAGCGCTGGATCAGGCGCTTTTAGATGGACGTGCTTCCTTAACGGTCATTCATGGCTTGGGGACGGGTGCACTCAAACGCGCCATTCATGATTATTTGAAGCAACAACGTATGGTCAAACGTTATCGAAGTGGGCAGATGGATGAAGGTGGCAGTGGCGTTACGATCGTTGAACTTGTTTGAAATAAACAAGGAAACGTATTACAATCGATGAGGTGGGAGAAGGGGTATGGATTTGATCGCTCGTATTAGTATCGCTTTGTCTATTTTGTTTCTCCTCGTAGGGCTGATTTATTGGTTCTTTTTTATGTAGATTCGGTGGTTATATTGGCGTTGTTTGGGTAGGGTATGGTTCGCGGTGCTTTAGATGTTAGATTAAGGATAGCGCCGATGATTTTTAGACTGGAAATGAGGTGCTCTTTGATGAAGCAACTGGCGGTTATCGGCCTCGGTTTTGTCGGGCTGCCGTTAGCACTGAGCTATGCGCAAAAAGGTGTTCGTGTGGTGGGTTTAGATGTTTTACCGAAACTTGTCGACGATTTAAATCGCGGTGTAAGTCATCATCAAGAACGTGATGGCGATAAAACCCTTCCTGAAATATTAAAAGACATGATCGCTCAAGGTTTATTCCAAGCGACCACCGACTACGCCTTGCTTTCGACGCTTGAGATCGATACATATATCATTACCGTCGGTCTTCCCGTTCGGCAAGGTGTGGTCGATCATACACCGCTTCTAAGTGTTGCAGCGTCGTTGGGAGGCATTCTTAAACACGGGAATCTCGTACTTGTGCGCTCGACTGTTGTCCCGGGGATGACCGAAGAGATCTTTTTACCGGAACTGGAGCGTGTCAGTGGTCTAAAAGCAGGGCGTGATTTTTCCTTAGCGTATTCCTCAGAAAGAATCGCCGAAGGACGCGCCTTTGAAGAGTTTCGGACGATGCCGCTGGCAGTGGGAGGTATTGACGAACCATCGCTCAGACGCGCCCAAGACGTTTTAAAAATCGTCACCGAAGCGCCGATTTATACAGCGTCGATCAAAGTCGTTGAGACAGCAAAAGTCATTGAAAACATTCAGCGCGATGTCAACATAGCCATGGTTCAAGAATTTGCACGTTTTACGGAGCGATATGGTCTGGATACACTGGAAGTCATCCGCATTGCCAATACACATAAAAGAGTGCAACTGCTCACACCTGGCCCCGGTGTCGGTGGTTACTGTCTTCCTTATGCATATTATTATCTTAAACCGAAGGCCGAGGCGATGGGCCTTAGATTACCGCTTTTATCACTGGCTCGCCAGCTGAATGACGGTGTACCACAGGCGCTTGTCAACTGGGTCGAAGAGAAGTTGAAAGAACGAGGCAAATCGTTTGCCCATGCACGCGTCGCAATTCTTGGTTTGGCGATGAAAGACTATACGAATGATGATCGAGAATCTCCCCCGTTGGTCATCGCCGAACTGCTCGCCGCCAAAGGCGCACATGTACGCGCCTACGATCCGATCGTCACGCGGCGCTATCCGTTTAGCGTTGATACGCTCGAAGAAGCGGTCACGGATGCCGATGCGCTTTTTTTTCTGGCGCGTCAAAAACCGTTTGATACGCTGGACTGGAGCGACATCGGCCGACGACTTCATAAAGATGCTATCGTGTTCGATGGGCGCGGTGTGATTCCCGAGAAGGCACTGTCTCAGACGATTTTACGCATTTGAAATCTGATGATAGGGTGTCGTCTTATACGTTTTGAATCATTTGGGAGAGGTTGTTACGCTCTATGTCTTTGATGAATCATGAAAAGCCGATGGACAAACCGCTTACCGTTTTAATCGTGTCTTATTTGTTCCCCCCACTGGCTGGTGGGGGGATTCCGCGTGTGCAAAAACTGGTTAAATACTTCAATCGCCTTGGTGTTCATACGATCGTTTTAACAGTTGATCCACCCCCGGGCATGGTTGAAGATCCGGCACTTTTAAACGATATTCCGTCGCACACGCCGATTTATCGTGTTCCTATGCCGCGCTGGTTTCATATTGTTTTAAGCTTATGGCGCAGACCTTCGCGGCGGGCGCACGGCTCTAATCAAGCTCAAGACAACGCCGAACAACCATCTCAGCCAAAGAACAACACATGGTTGAGACAACGTCGATACCACTTGAAACAGTCGCTTCGCGCCTGGGCGAAGCGCTTCATAGACTGGTGGAGGGTGCGTCTTTTGATCCCCGATGATGAAGTCGTTTGGGTGAAACATGCTGTACAAGTCGGAAAGCAAGCACTGGAGCGTTATCCAGTAGATCTTATTTTTTCGAGTTCGGGACCGGTTTCGAATCATCTCGTCGCGCGAGCGTTAAAGCGTCAAACAAAGTTACCATGGGTCGCTGATTTTCGTGATCCGTGGACGGAGAATATGCATCGAACAACGATCCGATGGCGGCTTTGGTTAGAAAAACGAATGGAAAAAAGTGTATTTTTAGAAGCCGATGCGATCACAACGGTGACGCAATCATTTGCGCATGACTTTAAAAGACTCTATCCTGAGCGCGATGTTCAAGTTATTTACAACGGTTTTGATCCGGAAGATTTTACGGCATTAAAAGGTTCACCGCCGGCGGCACCTCTCACATTGGCGTATACAGGTATTTTATACGGAAAACGTCATCCGCGTTATTTTTTTCAAGCGATCCGGCGACTCATCGATGATGGAACCATTGATGAGAACACGTTACGCTTAGAA
>JAVERJ010000088.1:0-8058 GCA_034007185.1 Candidatus Carbonibacillus sp.
CGTCATCTACACGCTGTTTTTATTTCCCTATGTCTTTATGATTGTGCGTGCCGATCTGATGCGGCAAGACTTAAGACTGATCGAAGCGGCGCGGCTGTTAGGCGCTGGCCCGATGCGGCGTATGGTGAAAGTCGTCATCCCGCTCATGCGGCCGGCCATGTTCGCAGGCGGGATACTGGTCGCCTTCGAAGTGCTCAGCGACTATGGATTGGCCAGCCATTTTGGTCTGAGCACCCTGACGACAGGGATCTTCCAAAGCTGGTTTGGCATGGGGGATCTATCTTCAGCGATGCGCCTGGCCAGTCTTTTTTTGATATCGACGACCATACTTCTCACATGGGATCGGTTGAGGCGGCGGCGTATGATGACAGGCACCAAGCGCCCCCGCCCCGATCCTGCAAAAAAAGTGCGCGGCGGCATGCTCGTTGTGATCTACACGGTTCATGGCCTGGTGATCATGCTCACGCTTTTTTTGCCGCTCGCTCGACTGATCGATTGGCAGATAAAGCTTCTACGATCCACGCACGCTGCATCCGCTGGCGAGGCGTTCGCTTCTTTGCTTTCTACTTTTTCCGAGACAGTTCTCAATACGTTTACGCTGGCTTTTATCAGCGCCGTGGTGATCGCTTTTTTGGCGCTTTTTATCCATACGGTGGCGCGGCATGACCCCAATCTTCTTTCCCGCCTCTTCCCACAGATTGCCCTTTCTGGGTATAGCATTCCGGGAGCGGTGGTGGCCATCGGCGTATTGGCACTCATTTTGCCGCTGGAACACCGACTGCGGGCGAGCGGCATAGACCTACTCTGCGCAGGAAAGCCGTGTCTGAGCGGTACACCGTTCATGCTTTTTTACGCTTACCTCGTCCGTTACCTAGCGGTTGGCTACAGTGCCCTGTCCGGATCCAGCGCCCGACTGCAAAGACATTATATGGAGGCGGCCAGACTGCTCGGCCGCACCCCGTGGTCGGCGTTTTGGCGTGTGGAATGGCCGCTTCTCAGACCTTCTATGTACGCTGCCGTCGCGCTCACGATGATCGATCTCGTCAAGGAGCTACCGCTGGCGCTCCTCTTAAGGCCGTTCGATTTTCATACGCTCGCCACGCGCGCCTTTCAGTATGCCAGCGATGAACGACTGATCCAGGCTGCACCCTATGCGCTTTTGATCATCGCTGTCTCCTTCGCATCGATACTCATCCTCGGACGCACTGAACAAAGGTTATAAAAAAATTCGCAGTAACCCAACTTCATCCGAGGTCAAAAGGCATGAAGTCAACGCCATGAAGTCAACGCGCATGAAAAAAACATGAAGAAAACAACGCACATGAAGTCAACGCGCAAAAGGAGGGGATCGACCGATGGCCACTTCAGCATCGGCATCGGCATCAGCATCAGTATCGACATCGAGCGGCCAAGAGCCATCTCCAAAACCGTATCTAAGCATTCAAGCGCTTACATTCCGTTACCGCGGACAGCGACAGCCCATACTTCACAATGTTTCGATAGAGCTCCAGCAAGGGGAACGCGTCGCCCTTCTGGGACCGAGCGGTCGCGGAAAGACGACGCTTCTCAGGCTGATCGCTGGATTGGAAAAACCAGAACGCGGGCGCATCATCTTAGGAGGACGCGTCTTGACCGATGAAAAGACGTTTGTCCCTCCGGAAGCCCGGCGCATTGGGATGGTCTTTCAAGATTATGCGCTGTTTCCACACTTAACGGTGTTTGAAAATATTGCTTTTGGCCTTTTTCGTCTGTCCCGACGGGAGCGACAAAAGCGCGCAGAAGAAGTGCTTGCACTTGTCAAGCTCGAAGACTATACCCATCGCTATCCGCATGAACTCTCCGGCGGACAGGAACAACGCGTCGCCTTGGCGCGAGCGATCGCCCCCAAACCCGAGCTGATTTTGCTCGATGAGCCTTTTTCGAACCTCGATCCTTCGCTCAGGACATCGTTGCGTCAGGCCCTACGGACGCTTTTGGAAACGGAACGGATCACCGCCATCCTCGTCACCCATGATCTGGGCGATGCGCAGGCTGTCGCCCAGCGCATGATCGAGCTCACACCTTAAGATTGACCATGACAAATTTAAGTTCTGTCATCTCCTCAATGGCGTATTTTACGCCTTCCCGACCCATGCCGCTTTCTTTAACGCCTCCATAGGGGATGTGATCAACGCGGAAAGTCGGCACATCATTAATCAAAACACCTCCCGTCTCTAGCTTTTTGGCTGCCCAGAAAGCGCGTGCAATGTCTCGCGTAAACAATCCAACGTTTAATCCGTATTTAGAGTTATTCACCATCTGTATGGCCTGCTCCAAATCATCGTAGGGTATAATGGAGGCGACCGGACCGAAGACTTCTTCTTGAATCACTTTACTGGAAGGATCAACGTCCACAAGCAATGTCGGCGCTACATAAGACCCCTGGGGCATTGCCCCATGCACCAGCCGGCCACCTTTAGCAAGAGCTTCCTCGACCCAGTTATGAATGCGCTGGGCTTCATCTTCATGAATAAGCGGACCAACGTCCGTTGATTCATCTAATGGATCACCCAGTTTGAATGCTCGTATCGTTTCTGTGAGGGCTGAAAGGAAACGCTTATAAATGTTTTTGTGTACATAGATACGTTGAACCGAGATGCATACCTGTCCCGCATATTGAAATGCGCCTTCCGCTGTGCGCATCACGGCAAAATCAAAGGGTGCATCTGGTTCGACAATCACCGCAGAATTCGAACCGAGTTCGAGAATCGTTCGCTTCAGACCACTTTTTTCACGAATATGTTTTCCGACGGCGGGACTGCCCGTAAAACTAATCAATTTGACGAGAGGATGGGTGGTGAGAACATCCCCGATCTCCCCGCCGGGTCCACTCACAACGTTTAGTACACCAGGTGGTAGACCCGCTTCATGAAACAATTCTGCAACATAATAACTGGAAAGCGGTGTAGCTCCTGCCGGCTTTAGAACAACCGTGTTTCCTGCGGCAAGTGCAGGTCCGACTTTATGAGCAACA
Source organism: Candidatus Carbonibacillus sp. (assembly GCA_034007185.1). Classification (GTDB taxonomy): domain Bacteria; phylum Bacillota; class Bacilli; order Thermicanales; family DSM-22653; genus Carbonibacillus. The sequence goes on from JAVERJ010000088.1 coordinate 3,014, forward strand.
AGATTGAGAGGAAAGTTAAACGGGGCAATCGCCGCTACAACACCCAAAGGTTCTCGCCAAGTCATACCAATCTTTTGTTCCCCTCCGTGAGCTGCGTCCATAGGGATCGTCTCCCCGCCGATGCGTTTGGCTTCTTCAGCTGCAAAGCGATATGTCTGGACAGCTCGCATCACTTCGCCACGGGCTGTTTTAATCGGTTTACCTGCTTCTTCAGCAATGAGTCTTGCTGCTTCATCCAGCCGCTTCTCCAAAGCCTGTGACACTTGATAAAGGACATCAGCACGCGCATAACTAGGCATCTCGCGATACGTCTGAAATGCCCGATGGGCTGCATTAACCGCGATATCTACCTGTTCTTTATGGGCTTTGGCTACTTCACCGATGATCCGACCACTACTTTTAGAGACGATAGGACTGTATGTCTCTGTCTCTAATGTCCGGCCATCAATCCACAAGCCTTTTTTCGGTACACTCGTTTGGTTCATCGTGAACATCCTTTCTTGACAAGGCGCACTTCGTTCTTTCTTTAACCTTGCACGTTCTAAAACAAAATCATTATCTTCCAAGCACCGATCGCTTCACATCATCATGGCTCAACAGTTCTTTGCCGCTGCCTTCAAGCACGATGGCTCCGCGCTCCAAAACAAATCCGCGATCAGCAATCGATAGCGCTCCGACAACGTTTTGCTCCACAAGCAGTACCGTCAGTCCCAACATCTCGCGCATCTGCAAAAGCACCTCAAAAATATCAGCAACGATCTTCGGAGCAAGGCCCAAGGATGGTTCGTCTAACATCATTAGACGCGGACGGGCCATGAGCGCCCGACCGATGGCAAGCATCTGCTGTTCTCCACCGCTCAATAAACCGCCTGGGCGATCGAGCATCGTACCAAGACGCGGAAACATCTCCAGGACTTGTTGGAAGTCACGCGCTACGCTTACATCACGGCGTTTGACGCGATGATAGGCCCCCAATAATAAGTTGTCACGGACGCTCAATGCATCAAAAATCTGCCGTCTTTCTGGCACAAGGCTGAGGCCCAGCCCTACAATTTTTTCAGCCCGCCCGTAAGGCAGAATCTTCCCGGCAAAACGTATGTGTCCCTGACGTGGTGCATACACACCAGCTATCGTCCCCAGCAGTGTGCTTTTTCCGGCGCCGTTAGCGCCGACGATCGCGACGATCTCGCCTTCGGCGATGTCCAACGTGATATCTTTTAACACTTGAAGCGGCCCGTGATACGTATAAATGCCTTCTAATATTAGCATTCTCTTGCCCTCGCTTTTACTTTTGGCCTTGCCCATACGCCTGTCCTAAATATGCCTGTATGACCTCTGGATGAATGGCAATCTCATCAGGTTTCCCTACAGCAATCATTCTCCCGTAATCAAGCACAACGATGCGGTCTGAAGCATGCATGACGGCCTGCATATCGTGTTCTACGAACAAAAAGGTCATACCTTCTTCACGCATCGTCATCATCATCTCCACTAAGTTTTGTGTTTCCTTAGGATTGAGTCCAGCCATCGGTTCATCCAAGAGCATCAATTGCGGTTGTGCTACAGCACTTCGGGCAATCTCCAGCAATCTCAATTGTCCGTAGGAAAGGGTCCCAGCCGGAACATGAGCGACCTTTTCTAAACCAAAGCGCCCAAGCCAGTATAAGGCACGTTCGCGTGCTTCGTTTTCTTCACGGCGCACCGTAGGCAGTGCAAGCCCTGCGGCAATCATATTGCTTTTCATGCGCACGTTATAGCCGACGAGTACATTCTCCAAGACCGTCATGCGGTAAAACACTTGCAAATTCTGAAACGTTCGGGTGAGCCCAAGACGGGCAAGCTCATAAGGCCGACGACCGATAATGGAGCGACCTTCCAATCGTATCTCGCCTTTGGTGGGTATAAGAACACCACTGATCATATTAAAAAGCGTTGTTTTCCCGGCACCGTTTGGCCCAATCAATGCCACGATTTCCTGTCGATCAACATGAAACGATACATCCGTGACGGCTGTGACCCCACCAAACCGTTTTTCAAGATCACGCACTTCAAGTAGCGCACTCACCCCTCTCCCCCCTCTTCGGCGACACGCTTCGCTTTTAGGGCAATGAGTTTGGAGCCGAGTCCCGAAAGCCCGCCCGGTAAAAATATCATAATGACAACAATCAACACACCAAAAAAGACGAGTTCAAACTCTCCTCCAGCTTTTGGAAAAACAACTGGTAAAAATGACTTAATGGCTTCTCCCAGCGATACATAGACAGCGGCCCCCAAGACACCCGCCCCGACAAAACGATCGCCACCGATGATAACCATCGCTAAAAAAGTAATAGAGGCGACGACATCAAAAAGCTGTGGATTAATAAAACTGACATAGTGTGCATACAGCCCCCCAGCAAATGCAGCATACGCAGCACTCAAAACAAAAACATGAAGCTTAAGGCGAAAAACGTTGATACCCAGCGCATCGGCGGCAAACTCACTGTCGTGAACGGCACGAAGAGCGCGACCACTGCGTGCGTTCAATACATTTCCAGCAAACCATAAACCGAGTAAAACAAAAAACCATACAACCCAGTAAAAGGAGAAATCAGAATCTACGGTTAGACCAAATATAGAAAAAGGAGGAATGCCAAAAAAGCCATCCAACCCGCCGGTGATTTGTTTGAGATTTTTAAATAATGTGTAGGCGATCGCCCCAAAACCGAGTGTAGCAAGGGCAAGATAATGTTCACGCAGTCGAAAGACAGCAAGCCCAATCAAATACGCCGCAACCATCGCCAACATCATGCCTAGGAGCAGACCAACAAGCGGCGGTAAGGCAAGTCGAGCAGTGGTATAGGCGCTCGTGTAGGCGCCAATTCCGTAAAACGCTGCTTGCCCCAGAGATACTTGTCCGGCATAACCTGTCAGCAACAAAAGCCCGGTCGTCACAAGACCGAACAGGCCGACGATAATGCCCAAACTCAGTAAATAATTGTCGTTTTGGAATATAAGCGGATAAACAATAACGATCAGTATAAACCCCCACGTTTTTCGACCGACACTGTACAGGCTGCGTATGTGCATATACCTTACACCCTTTTCCCCGACGCTTTTGCAAACAGTCCGTTTGGACGGAAAAATAAAATAAAGAGTAAGAAAAGAAAACTGACCGCGTCTTTATAGCTCGATGAAATGTATCCTTCTGTAAATGCTTCCGCCAAACCCAACAAATAGGCGCCGATGATGGCCGCAGGGGCATTACTTAATCCCCCTATGACTGCTGCTACAAACGCTTTAAGACCTAAGGAAAGACCCATGGCATATGAAGCACCCGAGATGGGCGCCACCGTAACCCCGGATAATGCCCCAAATCCGGCACTGGCCATCACCGCGTACAGTGCCATGCGTTTTGGATCGATCCCCACAATACGTGCCGCAAAAGGATTCACGACACATGCCTGCATGGCCTTGCCTGCATATGACCGCTGAAAGAAGAGGTACAGCCCAATAAGTGCTAAAAGTGACAGGGCGATCGACCAGATGCTCTGCCAGGAGACAACCGCGCCCCCCATCGATAAAACCTCTCGTTCGGTGATGGGCGGTAAGGCATACGGTTGCGTTCCCCAAAATAATATGGCGAGCCCGCGCAAGGCAAAAGAAATACCAATGGTGATGAGCAGAAACGTTGCCGTTGAAGCCCCCCAGGCTGGCGCAAAAGCGACGCGTTCAATAAACGCACCCAAGAGCATCCCGCCCAGGATCGCCAATAGAAGCGCCGGAACATAGGGTACACCGGCCGTCACGAGACTGACGGCCAGAAGTGCCCCAAACATTGCAAAATCCCCCTGGGCCAGGTTCAAGATACCGGTCACATTGTAGGTGAGCACAAAGCCCAGAGCGACAAGGGCGTAGATACTTCCAAAGGTAAACCCGGTAAAGCTCAGTTGAATGAATTGTGTCAGCTCTGCCAACGTCTACGCCCCTTTCTTAAAGACACCTTGAACATACTTCGTACATCGTGCATGGTTCATTCAATAGTTATTCAATATTTATCGTTCCTTTAAGCGAAATGTCCCATCGACAATCTCGGCGATGACCATGCTCTCAGCCGACAATCCGGTATGGTCATCTGGTGTGTAGTGAAATATACCGGTTACACCGACGAATCTTTGTTGCGCTTCTAACGCATCACGAATAGCTTCCGAATCATCCCCGGCGTCTTCGATGGCCTTTGTCAAAAGATGAAAAGCATCCCACGCATGGCCACCGAAGGTCGAAGGCGCACTTCCAAAAGCGGCACGATACTGTTCATCATACGCAGCGAGCACGGCTTTTTGTGGATCATCTTCCGGAAGTTCCTTCCACACAACGATGCGACCGATGGGAAAGACAACACCGTTGGCCGCCTTACCAGCCAAGTCAATAAAACTGGGTGTGCCAATGCCATGCGAAGCTAGCACCGGTATTCCAAGGTTGAGTTCTGCGATATTTTTAATAACAACGGCACTTTCCTGAGCAGTGCCCCAGACGATCACAGCATCAGGATTGGCTTTTTTAACACGTGTAAGCAAAGCTTTGGCATCATCAACAGACGCCTCAAATGTTTCTTCTAAAACGGCTTGGACGCCATACTCAGGTGCATAGTGTTTAAATTCCGTATGACCACTGGAACCAAAAGCGTTGTCGACATTTAGCCAGGCAACGTTCTTCCACCCTTGACCTTTCATATAGCTGAGTAACCGTTTGATGACGATATCATCGCCAGGAGCCGTTTTAAAAATCCAGTGCCGCGGCGAACCATCATCGGGAAACGTGATCTGTTTGCTAGAGGCCAGCGATATATATGGTATGTGTGCTTTCTCAAAAAGCGGAAGCGTGGCCATCGCATTACCGCTCGTCGTTCCCCCAATGACAGCGACCACTTTGTCGGACTCAATGAGTTTTTTGGCGGCGAGCACCGCTTCATTTTGATCTGATTTGTCATCATAAGTGATGAGGCGAATTTCACGGCCATTGATGCCACCTGATGCATTTTTCGAGTCAACCAGCATTTTTAATGT
>JAVERJ010000089.1:0-8041 GCA_034007185.1 Candidatus Carbonibacillus sp.
CGGATCATTGGAATGATCTTGAGCCATAGAAAAAGTCATGTTAATCGTAATGACTGCTAAAAAAGTGATGATGACAACTGGGATCGCCGTCCAGATAAATTCTAACAGCGCACTCCCTTCCACTTGTTTCGGAATCGAGGCATCGCCCGGCTTGGCGCGAAAGCGAAAAATAACATAAAATAAGAGGAGAAGAACAACAGCCATAATCGCGAACATAATGTAAGCGCTTAGCTTAATAAGATACAAAGATTCTTCTGCATTTGTCCCATTCGGCGTAAGTGCCGACAGCCGCGGATCCCCGCAAGCAGTGAGCGTCAAGGCCAAGAATGTGAACAAAAGCACGAATAACCCTCGACGCGACCTCTTTTTTTTCACGCCACATCCCCCTTTACAACAGTTAACAACTTAATCACATTTTACTCACCTATCATCTATTAAGTCAATGGATTGGGTGAAATCACCTAAAGATGGTGAGTAAAGTTCATAGATTGTTCATTTTTATGACACACTTTTCGATGTTTGTTTCATTTTCATGATTCTTTCCGGAATATCTTGTAAGGCATAGCGGTCTTTCTTTGTCTTCTGTTCATGTGAATAGCAAACGAAACACCTTCACGATATGCCTTTATTCAACACAATCATGTATAATATACTTATCATCAACCAAACGGTCTTTACCCACCGATGGGAATGAAGGAGAGAAGCGATGCGCACCGATTATCACGTTCATCTACAGGAATCACGAGGGCTCACCCTAGAATGGTTAAAGGTATACATCGATACAGCCAAGGAAAAAGGTATTCAAGAATTAGGCATATCTGAGCACGCCTATTTTTTTGATGAAACAGCAGGTATCCTCACCCATCCTTGGGCTGAAGCCCGTCGAACGCTGCGTTTTTCCGATTATATGAAGCTTTATGAAACGGCTCGGTCGCAAGGTATCCATATAAAACTCGGCATAGAAATGGATTATATTCCAGGTAAAGAACACTTGATTCAGCAATTTATCGAACGTTATCCCTTTGATTATGTGATCGGCTCTGTCCATTGGGTGGGTGATTTTGGCATCGATCTTTTGATCTACCGTGACACATACAAGACATGGGACCTCAAAAAGTTATACCGGGCCTATTTTGATCAAGTGATCCAACTCGCTCAAAGCGGTCTTTTTGAATTTGTTGGCCATATCGACCTCATTAAAATTTTTGGTTACCGTCCAGATGATGACGCATTTGTAGATGCCTTATACGACGAAGTGGTTGAGACGTTAGCGCATACCGGTACGCTGATTGAACTTTCCACAGCCGGCTGGCGCAAACCAGTCCATGAACAATATCCGAGTCGACAATTATTAGAAAAATGTTTTGCTGCCGGGGTCGGTATTGTCCTCTCCAGCGATGCCCATACACCAGAGCATCTCGGATATCGCTATGATGATGCCGTAGCGCTCGCCTATGATGTCGGCTATCGCCAAGTTTATGTATTAGAAGGTCACAAGAAAACGGCGGTTCCGCTAACGTAATCGAATGGAGCCTCAGCAAGCTGGGCCTAAATGAGGTTTTAGACGATGCTTTAAATGGAACATGTTGAATAGCATGCAGCGTTCCGTTGACTTTCATGGTATGACATGAAAAGAGGAGGCGATCATGGAACACTTTTTGGCAGTTCTTTCCTATGTCTTGATCGTCAGTGCCATCTTAATCGGCGCACTCATCGTCTTAGAAAAAAGAAATCCAGCCAAGACGATTGCTTGGTTACTTGTTCTTATTTTTTTACCTGTTGTCGGCTTCATCTTATATCTTTTATTTGGCCGCGACATGCGTAAAAAACGTCTGACGCGGGATAAAAAAGAACTTGATCTCAGTGAACTAGAAGAAGAAAGTCAGATCAGTGCGCTTGAAGATCGAAGTCCCCTCGTCCGCAGGCTGATCCAACTCGGAGAAACAGCCGCACACGCCCCAGTGACCTTAAAAAATAAAGTCGATATCTATGTAGATGGCAACCCTTTGTTCGAAGCCATGCTCGAGGATATGAAACAAGCGACACACCATATCCATCTCGCCTATTACATTGTTCGCGATGACGAACTCGGGCGACGGGTTTTAGATGTCCTGCTGGAGAGAGCCCGTAACGGTGTCACCATTCGTTTTATGTACGATCATGTCGGATCTGTTTTCCTTCCCCGCCGATTTCGAGAAACATTGGAACAAGCTGGCGTCGAGATCGTTCCCATTCTCCCTGTCACTTTTCCAATCATCGGACGCAAGCTGAACTTCCGCTACCATCGTAAAATTACGATCATTGATGGCCGTATCGGTTACCTCGGTGGCTTTAACATCGGTAATGAATATGTTGGGAAAAATAAACGTTTTGGTTTTTGGCGAGATACCCACCTACGCGTCGAAGGAGAAGCGGTTCACTCTTTACAATATGTCTTTCGAGAAGACTGGGAATTCGCTAGCAACAAACGTTTCAACGGTTCTGCTTACTTTCCGGCGATTGATCGTAGCACAGTTCCTTTTCAAAAAAACACGCCCATGCAACTGATCGCCAGCGGTCCCGATTCTCCCATCCCGGCCATCTTGCATGCCATTTTAAATATGATTGGCGGCGCCGAACGACGCTTATGGATCGCTACCCCTTATTTGGTACCAGACGAATCCGTCCTTGTTGCTCTCAAAACCGCGGCATTAAGCGGGGTCGACGTGCGTATCGTCCTGCCGAGTTTTCCCGACCATAAGCTCGTCTTCTACGCTTCGACCTCATATCTCGGTGAACTCCTTGCCAGCGGTGTGCGCGTCTATCGTTACCGCAAAGGTTTTTTACATGCTAAGGTGCTGCTCGTCGATGAAGACGCGGTATCGGTCGGCACAGCCAACATGGATTCACGCAGTTTTCATCTTAATTTTGAAGCCAACTACCTCATTTATGATCCAGCCATTGTAAAAGAAATGGAACGTCGATTTGAAGATGATTTCTTAGAATGTGCAGAGGTGAGCCTCTATCATTTTCTAAAGCGCCCGATTTACCAACATGTTATAGAATCCATCGCTCGACTGTTCTCACCGATTATGTGATGGAACTTCAACTGCAAAACATCGCTACGGAGGCTGTTCATGTATACAAATTTACGTCAATTTATAGATGATCTGCGCAAAGATGGTGACCTTGCTGTTATCAAAGTCCCTGTCGATGCCAAGTTAGAACTTCCAGAAATTCACCGTCGTGTCATCGCTGAAGGTGGACCTGCTTTATTGTTTGAAAACATTATCGGAAGCCCTTTTCCAGTTGTAACGAATCTCTTCGGCACGCCCCGACGTTTGGAACGGGCCCTTGGTAAACGTCCAGAAGAAACGGTTCAAACTCTTGTTCGGGCCCTTCCCGAGCTTCTACCACCACGTCTTTCCACACTTTGGTCTTTGAAGGATACCCTCTTGCCGCTAGTCACACGGCTTGGGCTTACCACTGTTCCCAGTCGTCAGGCACCTGTGTTGGAAATAGAAAACGATACGTTTGACCTGACAAGGCTGCCAGCGACGACAAGTTGGCCAGAGGATGGCGGACCCTTTTTAACGTTACCGTTAGTCTATACGGAACATCCCGAAGATAAGCGGGGCAACCTCGGCATGTATCGCATGCAAATCTATGATGCTCAAACAACAGGTATGCACTGGCAAATCCACAAAGGCGGGGGCTTTCACTACCATGCAGCAGAAAAACGCGGTGAACGTCTTCCTGTCACAGTCTTTTTAGGCGGCCCCCCGGTCCTGACGATCTCAGCCATTGCCCCTGTTCCCGAAGCAGTACCTGAACTTCTTTTGGCCTCTTTTTTACTCGGACAAAAACTCGCCATGACCCGACCGCCACACACGCCCCACGCCTTGATCGCTGAAGCTGAATTTGCCTTGGTGGGAAGTGTCCCACCTCATGAGCGCCGAGCTGAAGGGCCCTTCGGTGACCACTACGGATACTATTCGCTTGTGCATGATTTTCCCGTTTTTTATTTAGAGCGCGTCTTTCACCGTCGTGATGCCATTTTCCCAGCGACGGTCGTCGGCAAACCCATTCAAGAAGATTACTGGATCGGAGAGTATTTGCAACGGCTTCTTTCTCCGCTGTTTCCGCTGGTCATGCCCGGTGTCAAGCAGTTGTGGACATATGCCGAAACAGGGTTTCACGCCCTAGCTGGTGCCGTCGTTCGCGAAAGCTACAGCCGCGAAGCGCTCGCCCATGGGTTGCGCATTCTCGGCGAAGGTCAACTGACCTTGACCAAATTTTTAATGCTCACCGATCAGATGGTTGAGCTCCGTGATTTTAAAGCGCTTCTCACAGCCGTTCTGGAACGTTTCGACCCCAAACGCGATCTGGTCATCCTTCCAGATACTTCCATGGATACACTCGATTATACCGGACGGCGCTTTAACCACGGCAGTAAAGCCATCATGTTAGGGACCGGTCCAGCACGTCGCGCACTCCCCAGTGCGTACACGGGCGGGGACTTGCGCGGCATAGAACAAATCGCTGTCTTTTCACCTGGTGTTCTGGTTATAGCAGGTCAATCCTACGAGACCGCTGAAGATCTACCTCAGATGCTTATTAACCGTCATCGCACCGATCTCGACGCTTGGCCGCTCGTTGTTCTTGTCGACGAAGCTGAAGACGTTGTCCGTTCACAATCATCGTTTCTCTGGCATGTCTTTATGCGCTTCGATCCAGCGCATGATCTTTATGCCCAAACATCTGTACACCATAACAGACTTGCGTGGGAAGGGCCACTGATCATTGACGCTCGCATGAAACCTTTTTACCCCAAAGTCGTCGCCCCTGATGAGACCACTGTAAGACATGTCAATGAAAAATGGCACACGTATTTTGACTCACTTGCCTAAAAGAAGGCGCGTATACGGCGAATCGATGGGCATCACGATGACCGGTTTACCACTTAGCGTTGACCGATAGCTTTCCAGCGTGCGATAGAGCGTGTAAAACTCGGGATCAACACTGTAGGCCTCGTTGTAAATGCGTGCCGCTTCCTGCTCTCCTTCAGCAATAATTTTTTTCGCATCCGCTTCAGCCGCCGCTAACGTCTCTCGCACTGTTCGATCGGCTTGAGCGGTTATTTTTTTATACGCTTCATCGCCTTCCGATAAATACTTGGTGGCCATCGACTGTCGATCCGAGATCATGCGATTATAGACACTCGCCTTGTTTTCTTCAGGCAAATCTGTACGCTTGATACGCACATCGGTGACGCTAATGCCGTACGTTTCAAACAAGAGGTTGTACACTTCACGGGTGATCTCTTCTGAAAGATTGCCACGCACAGTTTGTTCACTGATGATCTCACTGTAGTCCACTTCAGAGAGCTTGCGGCGCACTGTATTATAGACCGCATTTTCGATGAGTTGCTCACCGGATAATACTTGCTGCGCTGTACGGAGAAATTTAGTTGGTTCGGTAATACGCCATATGGTGTAATTATCGACGAGGATGGGTTTTTTATCACGGGTTAAGATCGGAGTTGGTGGGCTTTCATAGACGAGCTGGCGTTTAGGAAGCGTGATGACCGTTTCAATAAACGGCATCTTCCACTGAATGCCAGGGTCGCTGACAATACGCACCGCTTGGCCAAATTTTAGCACCACCTTGTACTCACCTTCACGCGTAATAAAAAGCGAACTTAGGACAAGGATGATGGCCATAAGTCCCAAGCCTAAAAAAACCCCAATCACATATCGTCCTTTCATCGACTGTCACCACCTTTCGATGTAGATGTAGTCGTATTCGAAGATTTAGCACCGGTGAGTTCATGAAGCGGCAGATATTTCACTGTATCACCGCTTGTATCCGTAATAAAAATTTGCGCACCCGGTAACACTGCTTCCAGTGTCTCCAAAATGAGCCGTTCTTTCGTAATGGCTGGGTTCTTTGCATACTCCGCATAAATCGCTCGAAACTTCGCGACATCTCCTTCTGCGTTTAATATGCGCGACTTCTTTTCTCCTTCCGCCTTTTCCAGCATGGCCTGCGCATCACCGCGCGCTTTAGGGATGACGTCGTTGGCGTATTTCGTCGCGTTATTAATCTTCGTATTTTTTTCTTCACGTGCATTGGTCACAGCTTTAAAAGCCAGTTGCACTTCACCTTCTGGCGGTTCGATATCTTGAAACTTAAGATCGAGTACAAGTATACCGGTTCCATAAAGTGTATTGAGTTCATTCAGCTTTTCTTTGACACGACCTTGTATATCCGTTTTCCCTTCTGTAATGGCATAGTCGAGCTTGACGGAACCAATTACGGAACGAATGCTGGCAATCGCCGCATTCCGCAAAAAGGCTTCGGGATCACTGACATTAAACAGATATTTTTCCAAATCTCCAACCCGCCATTCTACGACAGCATCAGCCGAAACGATATTTTCATCCCCAGTTATCATGAGCGCTTCTTCCGGTATGGCTACGACCTTTCCATTTTGCTCGCGATAACCGACAGTCATCCGCTTGGTACGATTGGCATCAACGATTATCACCTGCTGGATAGGATAGGGCCATTTGAGATGTAATCCGGCTTGATCGACCGTTGCCGTATAACGCCCAAAGGTAAGGAGTGCCGCCTGTTCTTGTTCTTGCACGATCCATATACTGGTTGAGACAATCCAAATGAGTATAAGAATCGATACAAATAACGCACCACCACGCACGAACCATTTTGTCGGTATGGGATGCAAAGTTTTTTTGCTATCATTTTGGTCTTCTTTAAATGACGGACCACCATCAAAAATATTCAATCCCTTTCCCTCGTCTCATTTGTGATATTTAAGCATCATTTGATTTATCTTTATATTTTATCAAGACTTTCATTCATGATACAATTATCCTAGAAACAAAACACGCCTCATAGCTTAAAAACCCGCAACGCTTTTTTGAGGCCCTTCGCCATGAAAATCCGCACTGTACTGGCAGTCACTTCCAACATTAAACTGATATAAGGAGCGAAAATAAATGACGCATGCTGAACCTTCACCCGAACCGACGCTTCAAGCCCGCACGATCTATGCAGGGCGCATCATCCGTCTCGAAGTACATACCGTCAGGCTTCCCGATGGAAAAACCGGAGAACGCGAACTCATTTTTCATCCTGGTGCAGTCGCCATTTTAGCTCTCACCACGGATGAGCGCATGATCTTTGTCCGCCAGTACCGAAAAGCATTAGAACGACAAACCTGGGAAATTCCCGCTGGCAAGCTCGAGCCAGGTGAAGATCCCCTCTCGGCCGCTCAACGCGAGCTCCTTGAAGAAACAGGATATACCGCCAAACACTGGGAAAAACGAAGTTTTTTTTATACAGCACCAGGGTTTTGCGATGAAGGCATTCATCTCTACCAGGCGACAGAACTCAGCGTCTCAAATCCTCAACCCGATGTCGATGAGTTTGTCGCCGTCCACCCTCTGACGCGGGAAGAAGCACGCAGCGCTGTTCACGATGGACGCATCATCGATGCCAAGACACTCCTTGCCCTCTCCTGGTGGCTTCATGATCCGAGCTTTTAAGTACAGCAACACAACCGTCTCAATCGGCTTAACCATAATATGGGCGCATCATCCAGTAAACGAGAACACCGCTGATCGACACATACAACCAAAGGGGATAAGCAAAACGGACCACTTGACGATGAAGCGCGTCTTCACGGTTGAGCCCTCGGAAAAAAGCAAGCAATACGAGTGGAACAATAAGCGCAGCCAAACCAATATGACTTAACAGCAATGCATAGTATAGACCCTTCAGCCAACCACTTCCACCATATGGTGTCGAAGGCGTCGTGATATGATAGAGCACGTATGTTAGCAAAAATAATCCCGATGCCCCAAGTGCCATGAAAATGAAATTGCGGTGCAACGTAACCCGCCGCGCACGGATAGCCCCGTAGGCTAATAATAAAAATACGGCAGCGATGCCATTAAAAGAAGCAATCCAAGCTGGAAAAACCGAAGTGTTCAAGGGCAACTGGACTTTAGGTAAGCTAAAAAGTAAAACAAGTATC